>NZ_JAWOAI010000357.1:0-10417 GCF_033194735.1 Streptomyces sp. W16 | reverse complement strand
CGGCCGTCGCAACCGCGGCGGCGGGCGCCCCGCCGGTGTCCGTCGCCGCGGCCAACTCCGGCCCGGACCAGGGTGGTTCGGGCGCACGGCTCGACAAGGAAAGCACCATGACCGACGAGACAACCGTTCCGCTGTATCTCCGGGGCCGCTTCGCCCCGGTCCCCGAGGAGCACACCGCGGCCGAGCTCACCGTGCGCGGCTCCCTGCCGCCCGAGCTGGACGGCCGCTATCTGCGCAACGGCCCCAACCCGCTGCCCGGCGAGGACCGGGGCCACTGGTTCACCGGCCCCGGCATGCTGCACGGCATCCGGCTGCGCGGCGGCCGTGCCGAGTGGTACCGCAACAGGTGGGTCAGGACACGGGAGTTGGAGGGGCACCCCTTCGTCCGCGAGGACTTCAGCATCGACCTGGCCGCGACGCCCGCCAACACCCATGTGATCCGGCACGCCGACACCGTGCTCGCGCTGTGCGAGGTCGGCCTGCCCTACTGGGTCACACCGGAGTTGGAGACCGTCGGGCCGTACGACTTCGGCGGGAAGCTCACCACCGCGATGACCGCGCACCCCAAGGAGGACCCGGTCACCGGTGAACTCCACCTGTTCGGGACCGGGTTCGCGCCGCCCTACCTCACCTACCACCGGGTCACCCCGGAGGGCGAACTGCTCGACAGCCGCCCGATCGACGTGCCGGGCCCGACGATGATGCACGACTTCGCCATCACCGAGCACCACATCGTGTGGATGGACCTGCCCGTGGTCTTCGACGCCGGCCTGGCCGGGCGCGGCGGCATGCCCTACCGGTGGGCCGAGGCGTACGGCGCCCGGATCGGGATCATGTCGCGCGAGCCCGGCTCCACCGATGTCCGCTGGTTCGACGTCGACCCCTGCTACGTCTTCCATGTGGGCAACGCCTACGAGGACCCGCAGGGCCGGGTGGTGCTGGACGCGGTGCGCTACGACGACGCCGGCTTCCGGAAGGTCTGGGGCGACATCGGCGGACCCACCGGCCAGGGCGTCCCCGGCGTGCCGAGCGGCCAGGTCGGGGTGCGGGAACCGGGGCACACCCAGGCGCCGTCGGTGCTGTACCGGTGGATCCTGGACCCGGTGGCCGGCCGGGTCTTCGAGTCCCAACTCGACGACCGCGAGGCCGAGTTCCCCACCCACAACGAGACCCTCACCGGGCGCCCGAACCGCTACCTCTACACGGTCAACGGCGACGGCATCGCCAAGCACGACCTCGCGCGCCAGACCGGTGACGTCCACAAGACGCCCGGCAGTCGCTACTCCGGCGAAGCGGTCTTCGTGCCGGCGGCGGACGGCACCGCCGAGGACGAGGGCTGGCTGCTGTCGCTCCTCTCGGACGACGAGGGCGCGGCGGGCGAACTGCTCGTCCTCGACGCCGCCGACCTCTCGGTGCAGGCGGTCGTGGAACTGCCGTACCCGGTCCCGTCCGGCTTCCACGGCAGCTGGCTGCCCGAGGCCGGCAGCCGGTCCGAAGACTGAGCAACGCCCTTGCCGAGGAGCCGCTCCGGCGTATCTTCCTCGGCAAGGGCCCCTCGCCACGACGCACGAGGTCCCCGGCAGCACACCGTTCGCGATGCGTCGTCATGGAGGCTTCGGATTCATGGTGCCCCTCAACCACCCCACGGACGAGGAACTCACCCGCAGGGCCCAGGCGGGCGACTCCGGCGCCCTGGGGCTTCTGCTGACACGCCATCAGGCGCCCATGCGGGCCGTGGCGTTGAGCCTGCTCGGCTACGGCCCCGACGCCGAGGACGCCGTACAGGACGCCGCGTTGACCGCGCTGCGGCGCATCGGTGATGTACGGGAGCCCGCGGCCGTAGGGGCGTGGCTGCGGGCGATCGTAAGGAACTCTGCGCGGATGCGGCTGCGGGCCAACCGGGAGTTGCCCGGTCTCGACGGGCTGGAGCCTGTGCGGTTGCGTGACGACGAGCCGTCGCACCCCGAGCAGTTGATCGAGCAGCACGCGATGCGGGACTGGATCTGGGACGCGGTGGAGGAACTGCCGCAGCAGCAGCGGCTGGTGCTGATGCTGCGGCACTTCAGCGGGATCACCTCGTACCAGGAGATCGCCGAGGCCTGCGAGGTGCCGGTCGGCACCGTGCGCAGCCGGCTCAACCAGGCCCGGGCGAAGATGGCCAAGGTGCTGCTGTCCACCCGGACGCAGGGCCACGAGGACGCCGCCGCGATCACCGAGGACAGCCGGCAGGAGGCCGAGGTCACGCTGGACGGCGCGATGCGCGGTCAACTGCCCGGCGAGATCCTGGAGTTGTGGCCGGCGGAGACCGAACTGGTCGGCGTCCTCAACAAGGAGGGCGGACGCCTCCATCCCTTCCCGGCGATGCGGGAGACCCGGAAGAAGGGCGTGACCCAGCATCTGCGCCATGTCGTGGCCAGCCGGGACATCGCCATCTGGGAGATGGAGGCCGTCAACCCGGCCGGCATCTCGAACCCCTGCCCGCCCAGCCTCGCCTGGCTGATGTTCCGGCAGGGCGGGCGGGTGCAGAAGCTCCGGGTGGTCTTCCCGGGGACCCCGTCAGGCGGAGCGCAGCAGCCCTCGTAGAGCCGCCGTGTCGATGACGTGGGCCCGGGACGGGAACACCTTCTCGACCAGCACCCGGTGGGTCTCGTCGTCGGGGTCGGCGACGCCGTCGGCCAGGACGAGGACGCGGTAGTCGCGGTCGGCGGCGTCCATGACGGTGGACAGGACGACACCGCCGGTGCTGATCCCGGCGAGCACCAGGGTGTCGATGCCCCGCTCGTCCAGCTGCCGGTGGAGATCGGTGGTGGAGCCGGAGCCGTAGCGGATCTTGCGGACGACGACGTCGCCGTCCTCCGGGGTGAGCCGCTCGTCGATCTGGGTCGACGCGTCCTCGTGGTGCAGCATCTTCGCCCCGGCGACCCCGCTGAAGGTCGGGTTGTACTCGGGGACGGCCGCCCAGTCGTCCTCGGTGAAGGCGACGCGGACGTAGCCGATGGTGCCGCCGGCCGCGCGGACGGCGGCGATGGAGTCCTTGACCCGCTCGACGAGGGCGTCGGAGTCGGGTACGGCGGGGACGATCCCGTTCTGGAAGTCCATGACCAGCAGGGCGGTGCGCTCGGGGGCGATCGTGGGGAGGGAGGTGGTGCTCACGCGGGGTTCTCCTTGGTGGGGTTTTTCATAGGGGGTGGTCGGTCAGGTGGTTGTTTCGCGGCCCATCAACCGGCGGTCCAGGACGGTCAGCAGGAGGACCACGAGGCCCGCGCCGACCAGTACGAGGCCGAGGGTGTGCAGGCCGTGGTCGGTCACGCCGGTGCGGAAGACGATGCCGCCGATCACGGCGGAGGTGATGGTGCCGAGGTAGCCGAAGGTGCGGAACAGCCCGGAGGCGGTGCCGATCTGGTCGGGCGGCGCGGCGAGGTAGAGGGCGGTCTGGTTGCCGACGGTGGTGGCGGCCGAGGTGACGCCGAAGATCAGCGACACCAGCACGAGCGCGATCGCCGGGCTGTCCGAGGTGAGCAGCATGATCCCGGCCGAGCCGATCAGCATGGTCACCGCCGAGACGATCAGCGGGCCGCGCACCAGATTGCGGCGGGCCAGCGGGTGCGAGAGCAGCGCGGAGACGGCGCCCATCGGCAGCAGCAGGAGTCCCGCCGTCACGGTGGAGAAACCGTGCGCGGCCTCCATCCACTGCGTCATGCCGTACATCACCGAGTAGGTGCCGAGCAGGGTGAGCCCCTGGCGCAGATAGGTGCGGGTGAGGGCGCCGTTGGCGGCGAGGGCCCGGAAGTCGAAGAACGGCGCTGTCCTGCGCAGTTCCCACCAGACGGTGGGTACGGCGGCCAGCGCGAAGACGGCGAGGGCGGCCCAATTGAGCTGGGGGAGGTCCATCAGGAAGATGACCAGCGCGGTCATCGTCACGGCGAAACCGAGGATGCCGAGCAGGTCGATGCGGTCGGCGACCCGGCGGAAACGCCGGTCCGCGCGGTCGAGCGCGGGGTCCCTGGGCAGCCAGCGCACCGCCATCACCATCGCCATCACGGTGACCGGGATGTTGATCAGGAACGCCCAGCGCCAGCCGGCCGCGCCGACCAGCAGTCCGCCGATCGGCGGGCCCACGGCGGCGGTGGCCATGCCCGCGATCGCGATTCCGCCGAGCACTCCGCCCGGCGGGGCGTCGAGACCGGCGTCCTGGGCGCGGCGCCGGATCAGCACCATCGCGCAGGGGAAGGCTGCCGAGGTGCCGACGCCGACCAGGACGCGGGCGACGGTCAGCATCGCCAGGTTCTGGCCGAGGCCTCCGACGACACCGCCGAGCAGCACCAGGACGATGCCGCACAGGAAGACCCGGCGCGCGCCGAGCACCTCCGCCAGCTTGCCGGCGGTGGGCTGCGCTATCGCGCTGGCCAGATACAGCGAGGAGACCAGTACGGCGGTGCTGCCGACCGGGACATGGAGCTCGGTGGCGATCGGCACCAGGGCGGTCGCGATGATGGAACTGTTGACCGGGTTGAGGCTCGCGCCCACGTAGAGCGGGGTCGTGAAGGTCCAGGCGAACGGCTTGCGCGCGAGGTCGCGCGCCGCGGCGACGGCTTTGGCGGCGTCGGTCCTCATATGCGGCCGTCGTCCAGCTCGACCCCGGCGAGGCGCTCCAGCAACTCGATGGCCTTGTCCAGGTCCTTGCGCTCCGCCGGGTCGACGAGCTGGTCGATGGCCCTGGCCAGGAAGGTGGCGCGGCCTCTCAGCAGCTTGTCGATCAGCTCGGCGGCGGACGGATCGGCGCTCATCAGCTTCTTGCGGCCGTCCCGCGCGTCGGGCTCGCTGTGCACCAGTCCGGCGGCCTTCAGCACGGCCAGGCTCTGCGCGATGGACTGCGCGCTGACCCGTTCCAGCGCGGCCAGCCGCGCCGCCGTGACGGGCCCCTCCCGTACGACGCTCCCCAGCACGGCGAGCTGCGTGGGCGTGAGGCCGGTCGCGTGCTGCCCCGACTCGGTGCGCAGTCGTGCGCGCACCCGGATGATCGCGTCGCTGAGCCGCTGCGCGGTCGCGACGGTCGGCTGCGGCCCGGGGTTCGTGTTCATGGCCCCACCGTAAAACTCCACAAGTAACTTTGCCAAGTTACTTGTTGAGTTTTCCCTGTCTGCTGGATCACACGGCCAGTTGGGCAGCGAAGAAGTCGGTCAGTTTCTCGACGGCAGGCGTGACGTACTCGTCCTTGTCATAGAGATCGACATGCGAAGCGCCCTCGATCCACGCCAACTCCTTTGGCCCGTACGCCTTTTGGAACGCCTCCACGCTCATCCAGGACGTCACCGCCGCACGCCCGACGATCAGCAGCAGGGGCCGCGGCGCGATCAGCGCGACGGACGCGAACGCGTCGAAGGCGGCGATGCGATCCACGCTCGTCCAGGTCAGCGCCTTGGCCGAGCGGGGATGCCGGGCGCGCGGTGTGCAGTAGTACTCCCAGCCCTCGTAGACGTGCGGACCGCCCGCGCGCGCCTCCTCCTCGGTGGCGGGGAAGACCGGGAAACGCTGGACATCCGCGCCATGGGCCTCGGCGGTACGGGCCGCGGAGGCGGCGGCCAGCATGCCTTCCACGACGGCCGGGTCCTGAGCGCCGTCCGCGCCGAGCCGGAACTGCCGTGACATGTCTACGGCGCTGACCGTGCCCACGGCCCGGATGCGCGGGTCGGTCGCGGTCGCCGCGAGGGCGTAGCCGCCGGAGGCACAGATGCCCAGCGCCCCGATGCGGCCGGGGTCGACCTCGTCGAGGGTGCCCAGGAAGGAGACAGCGGCCTTCACGTCCTCGACCCGCTGCCCCGGGTCCTCCAGACTGCGCGGCTCGCCCTCGCTCTCACCCTGGTGGGCGGCGTCGAAGGCGAGCGTGACGAACCCGCGCTCGGCCAGCAGACGGGCATACAGACCGGAGGCCTGTTCCTTCACCCCGGTGCCGGGATGCCCGACCACGATCGCGGGACGCGGCGACCCGGACTGAGCCTCCCCGTCCGGGGTGTGGAGATGACCGGCGAGCTTCAGGCCGGCGCTGGAGAAAGTGACGTCAGTACGCATCGGGAGGCACTCCAGTCGGAGGAGAGGGAAGCCGCTGTTCACGGCCGTGCCCCCACCGTCACTCCACCCCACCCGGCGCCACCAGGGACGGCTCTGCCTATGCGGTTCTGTACCAGGCACACCGCCGCCGACCCGACGACACTGGAGGCATGGCAGACCGTGACGCGTCCCCCTCCGGCAACGAACTGGGCGACTTCCTGCGCGTCCGCCGCGCGGAATGCGACCCGCAGCAGGCGGGCTTCCCCGACGACGGCCGACTGCGCCGGGTACCCGGGCTGCGCAGGGAGGAACTGGCCCACCTCGCGCACGTGAGCGTCGACTACATCGTCCGCCTCGAACAGGGCCGCACCCGCCGGGGCTCCCGCGCCGTCCTGGACGCACTGGCCGACGCGCTCCACCTCGCCCCGGACGAACGCGCCTACCTCTTCGCGCTGGCCGAGGTCGCGCCGGGAGCATCCGCCCGGCCTGCCGGACGCTCCGAAGTCGCCCCGCGGCTACGGCAGTTGCTGGACACCATGTACGACGTCCCCGCGATGGTGCTGCACCGGGGCATGGACGTCCTGGCCTGGAACCGCGCGGCGACCGCGCTCCTCACCGACTTCGGCGCCCTGCCCCCGGCCGAGCGCAACTTGATCCGGCTCACCTTCCTCGACGCCGACTTCCGTGCCCTGTACGCCGATTGGCCCCGGGCCGCCCGCGAGTGCGTCGCCGTACTGCGCATGGAGGCGGGCCGCACCCCGCACCAGCCCGCGCTGGACACCCTGATCGCCGAACTCGGCGCCCGCGACCCGGACTTCCGCAGGTGGTGGGCAGAACATCAGGTGCGGGGACCGCGGCAACTCACCAAGACGTACGTCCATCCCGTCGCCGGTGAACTCACCCTGGACGTCCAGCAGTTCACCGTCGACACGCACCCGGAGCAGTTCCTCGTCGCGTACACGGCCCCACCGGACTCGCCTTCGCAGGAGGCGCTGCGATTCCTGCTGCAGTGGGCCGGCCTCAGCAGCACTCAAGCGGGGTGAGCGTTCAGCCGCCGACCGGCGCGCCCGCCACCGCCGAACTGCCGGGAAGAGGCGTACGGGCGGGCCGTTCGGCCAGCACGTCGAGGATGTTGTCCACCGCCAGGTCGACCATCGCGGCCCGGGTCGCCTCGGTCGCCGATCCGATGTGGGGGAGGGTGACCACGTTCGGCTCGGCGACCAGCGGGGACAACTCCCGTCCCATCGGCTCGCGTTCGAAGACATCGAGCCCGGCGGAGTGCAGGCGCCCCTCGCGGACGGCGTCCAGCAAGGCCTCTTCGTCCACGACCCCGCCGCGCGAGGTGCTGACCAGCGTGGCCGTGGGCTTCATCGCGGCCAGCTCGCGGGCCGAGATCAGATGGCGGGTCTCCTCGGTGAGGGGCACATGCAGGGACACGACGTCGGCGTCGGCCAGCAGCGCGGCCAGGCCGACCGAGGTCGAGAGGTCGTCGTCGGGGGCGTACGGGTCGTGGTGGATCACCCGCATGCCGAAACCGTGGGCCCGGCGGGCCACCGCGCGGCCGATCTGGCCGTAGCCGATCAGGCCGAGGGTGGCTCCGTGGACGTCCAGGCCGAGATAGTCGTGCATCCGGAACAGTCCCCAGGAGCCCTCCGCGAGGCTCGCCCCGGCCGCGCCGAGCCTGCGGCGGGCGGCGAGGATCAGCGCGAAGGTGAGGTCGGCGGTGGTCTCCGCGAGGACGCGGGGCGTGTGCGTGACGACGATGCCGCGTTCGGCGGCGGCGGCCCGGTCGACGTTGTCGAAGCCCATGCTGGCCAGCGCGATGACGCGCAGCGAGGGGCCGGCCGCGTCCATCAGAGCACCGTCGACCGGGTCGTTGCCGAGGGCCAGTACGCCGCTCACGCCGGGGGCGAGGGTGGCGAGGTCGGCGGGTGCGGGCTTGCCGGCACCGGGCCAGGCCACCAGTTCCGCGCTCTCGGAGAGGCGGTCCAGACCTCGGCCGGGCAGGTTTTCACGGGTGGCGAGGACACGCTTCTTCATGTGTTTCTCCAGTGACGAGCCGTGCATTACCGACCGGGCGAACGATTTCGCAGTGGTTGCGAGATGGTTTCGAAAAAACTAGCCGCGGCGGTCACCGGAAACAAATAGCGGATTCTTCTGACGCTATTGGCCTTCCTTATTCCTGTCGGTGTCGATCAGCTCCAGGAACAGATCGTGCACGGCCAGCGCGGGTTCCGAGAGCGGCTGATTGTCCGAGGTCACCACGGACAGTTTCACCGTGGTGACGGGTTCCACGATCCGCCGTACGGACAGGGCGCGGACATCGAGAATGGCGCGCGCCGCCGACCACGGCAGGACCGTCGCGCCGAGGCCCGCGTCCACGGCGTTGACGAGGGTCAGCGCCGACTCCACCTCACCCACCACGTTCAGCCGGAGCGACGACTGCTGGAAGGCCGCGTCCACCACCTGCCGGATCGTGTGGATACGGCTGGGCAGCAGCAGGGGCAGGCTCGCCAGCTCCTCAAGCCGCACCTCGCCCTGCCCCGGCGGCGCCGTGTCACCGGGCGCCTCGATCAGGAAGAGATCCTCGGTACGGACCGGCTCGAACTGCACACCCCGCAGCGGACCGGCGCCGTAGATGAACGCCATGTCCATCCGGCCGGTCATGATCGCCTCGCTGATCACCCCGCCGAAGTTCTCGTTGATGTGCAGCAGGATGTCCGGGTAGCGCTCGCGCACGCTCTTGAGCAGCGGCAGCGCGAGGGCCGCACCCAGGCTGTACGGCGCGAGGCCCACCGACACGCTGCCCGCGGGGGCCCGGCCGGAGACGTCGACGGCGGCCTGCGCGAGGTCCACCTGCCGCAGGATGAGCTGGGCATGCCGGTACAGCGCCCGGCCCGCCTCGGTCGGGGCGACGCCGCGCTTGCTGCGGATCAGCAGTTGCTGCCCGAACTGCGCCTCAAGGGCGGACAGTTGCTGGCTCAGCGCCGGCTGGGCGATGTGCAGGATGTCGGCCGCGCGCGTGATGCTCCCCGCGTCGATGATCTTGATGAACGAGTAGAGACGTCTGGTGTCCATTGCGCGGGGCCTTCCAGGTGGAGCGAAGCCTCATCGTAGGGAGGGATCACCCCGAAGCACAGCCCCGGCGGGTGGAGGGTGTGAGGGGAGTCATAGCGGTTCGCGATAACGCCAGACCGAACGGATATTGGCGATCACGCGGCGGGCGGAATAAGTTGTGCGGAACATCCAGGGCATCCGCATCCCGGAATTACCCTCCCCGCAGAATTCTCTTTCCCGGAGTTCCCCATTCCCGCATTCTCTCCCGGAGGACGTCATGACCCCCATGGTTGACCTCGTCGCCGATCTCGGCGAGGGATTCGGCGCCTACACAATGGGCGACGACGCGGCCCTTCTGGAGATGCTGACCTCCGCCAATGTGGCCTGCGGATTCCACGCCGGCGATCCCCGCATCATGGACGCGACCGTGCGGACCTGCGTGGAGAAGCAGGTCGCCGTGGGCGCCCACCCCAGCTTCCCCGACCTGATCGGCTTCGGCCGCCGCGCGATGGACCTCACCCCGGAGGAGGTCCGCACCGACGTGCTCTACCAGATCGGCGCACTCCAGGCCTTCGCCGTCGCCCACGGCACGCGAGTGCACCACGTCGCCCCGCACGGCCGCCTCGGCAACCTGGTCGCCGTACGCGCCGACTACGCCCGCGCCGTCGTGGACGCCGTGGCCGCCCTGGACGAGTCGCTGATCGTCCTCGCGCAGGACGGCGAGCTGGCCGACGCGGCCCGCGCCCGTGGACTGCGGGTCGGCATTGTGGGCATCGCCGACCGCGCGTACCGCGCCGACGGGACCCTCGTCCCGCGCTCCGAACCCGGCGCGGTGATCCACGACCCGGACGAGGTCGCCCGCCGCACTCTGCGCATGGTCACCGAGGGCGTCATCCGCAGCGTCGACGGCACGGACGTCCAAGTCGCCTGCGACACGGTCCTGTTGCACGGCGACAGCCCCGGTGCGATCGCCCTGGCCGGCCGCATCCGCGAGCAACTCCTCGCCGCAGGCGTCGAGATCACCTCGCTCGACAAAGTCCTCAGCGGCAAGGACGCCTGAGATGAGTGCCAACGTCACCATCGCCGACTGCGGCGACTCCGCCCTCGTCGCCAAGGCCGTCGGCCTGGACGCCGAACCCGCCTGGCGGCTCGTCCACGCCCTCGCCGACGCCCTCGACGCCGTCCGACTCACCGGCGTCCACGATGTGGTGCCCACCTACGACGCCCTGCTCGTCGAGTTCGACTGCGCCATCACCGACCACGCCACCGTCCGCCGCGTCCTGGCCCACGAGGCGGCCCGCCTCGGCCCGCA
>NZ_JAWOAI010000356.1:0-10441 GCF_033194735.1 Streptomyces sp. W16 | reverse complement strand
CGCGGGCGAGGGCGTCGAGGAGGTCGAGCGCGCCGGGGCGGGGCACGATGCCGGTGCGGACGCGGGCGGCGAACTCCCGGTGCAGTTCTGCCGCGAGGTCCGTCGCCGCCGCGCCCGTGGTCGTGGCGAGCCAGTCGGCGGTGTGCTCGACCGGGCGGCCGAGCACCTCCGACTGATCCGCGTCGGTCAGGGTTCTGCCCGCGACCTGCTCGACCGCCTCCCACCACAGCCGCTCGGTGTCGACGAGCGTTCCGTCCATGTCGAACAGGACGGCCTGGAGCGGGAGTCGGGCGTGGGGGGTCACGTTTCTCTCTTTCACTGCGGGTTCACAACGGGCCTGTGGGCCCTACGGGTTGACGCGTTCTGCCACGAGTACCGGCCGTTCCGGCAGCGACACGTGTACGGCGACGCCGGCGCCCAGGGTGGTGGCCTCGTGCGTGGGCAGGTCGGCCTTGACCTCGGTGCCGTCGGCGAGCAGCACGCTGACGCGGACGACCGCGCCGAGGAAGGCGGTGCCCACGACCCGTGCGTCACCGGCGTCGTCGGCGCGCACGTCGATCGCCTCGGGCCGTACGAGCACATCCACCTCGGGTCCTGCCGGTGCCTCGCCGTCGACGGGGAGCCGCTGGCCGAGCACCTCGACGACCCCGTCCGAGAGCTGCCCCGGGAGGCGGCTCATCGTGCCGACGAACTCGGCGACGAACGCGGTGGCGGGACGGCCGTACAACTCGGCCGGGGCTGCGCACTGTTCGAGCTTTCCGGCGCGCATCACGGCGACCCGGTCGGCGATGGACAGCGCCTCTTCCTGATCGTGCGTCACGAAGAGGGTGGTGATGCCGAGTTCCTGCTGGAGGCGGCGGATCTCCTCGCGCAGGGACAGCCGCACCTTGGCGTCGAGCGCCGAGAGCGGTTCGTCCAGGAGCAGGACGCGCGGCTGGAGTGCGAGCGCGCGGGCCAGCGCGATGCGCTGCTGCTGGCCGCCGGAGAGCTGGTGCGGGAAACTCTCGCCCTTGTCGCCGAGCCCGACAAGGTGGAGCAACTCGTTGGCGCGGAACCGCCGTTCGGCCTTGTTCACCTTGCGCATGCGCAGGCCGAAGGCGACGTTGTCGAGGGCGTTGAGATGCGGGAAGAGGCTGTAGGACTGGAAGACCATCCCGGCATCGCGGCGATGGGCGGGGACGTCGGTGACGTCCTTGCCGTCGACCAACACCTCGCCGGAGGTGGGGTGTTCGAACCCGGCGAGCATGCGCAGCGCGGTGGTCTTGCCGCAGCCGGAGGGGCCGAGCAGGGCCAGGAACTCGCCGGGCTGGACGGTCAGGTCGAGTCCGTTGAGGGCGACCGTCGGGCCGAACTCCCGGCGCAGGCCCCGGAATTCGACGGTGGCGGCGTTCTCCGTGGCGGTTTTCTCAAGCGTGGTGGCGGTCATGGTTCATCCCCGGGACGAAGCGGTTTTGTCGCGCCCGCCGACACCGGCGAGCGTGAGGAGCAGTGCCCAGGTGACGACCAGGCTGAGCACGGAGACGGCGACGGAGAGCTGGGCGTTGGACCCGCCAACGCTGTAGATCCACACGGCGAAGGGCTGGAAGCCGAGCAGCTGGGCCACGGTGAACTCGCCGAGCACCAGCGCCAGCGTGAGGAAGGACGCGTTGAGCAACGCCCCGCGCAGATTGGGCAGTACGGCCCGCACCAGCGCCTGCGGCCAGCCCGCGCCGCAGCTGCGGGCGGCCTCTACGAGGGTTTTCACGTCGATGGCCCGCAGCCCGGAGTCCAGCGCCCGGTACACGAACGGCAGCGCCATCACGACGTAGGCGAGGACGAGGATGAAGGGGAAGCTCGGGTTCTGGATGGCGACGAAGGTCTCGAACAGCGGGGTCCGGGACAGGTAGTCGGGGCCCCACTTGAGGACGGTGGCGATTCCGGCGACGAACGCGATCGGCGGCACCACCAGCGGCAGCGAGCAGATCACCTCGACGACCGGGCGCAGCCGGGGCGCGCCGAGCCGTAGCGCGACCATGGCGGGCACCATCAGGAGCAGGACGACGGCGATGGTGGCGGCGGCCAGTTCCAGCGAGAGCACCAGGCTGGAGGTGAAGCCGTCGGCGGAGACGATCTGGGTGTAGGCGTCGAAGGTGATGCCCTGGCCCGGCACGTCGACCGTGAAGACCACTGACGCTGCAAGGGGCACCAGGAAGTACAGGGCGGCGAGGCCGAGGACGACCCACCGCCAGAGGTTCAGGCGTCCAGCCATCGCGCGCTCCGTCGTTGCAGGGGCAGGTACACGGCCATGACCAGGCCCGCGACCAGGACCATGTCGAGGCTGAGGGCGAGGGCCACGTTCTCCTGGCCGACGAGCACGTTGCCGGAGATGGCGTCGGCGATCTGCAGGGTGACCAGCGGGATCGAACTGCCCACCATGGCCGCGGCGGTGGCGTAGGCCGCGAAGGCGCTGCCGAAGAGGAGGACGAACCCGCCGAGCAGCGAGGGCAGCAGCACCGGCAGGGCGACGTGCCGCCAGTACTGCACGCCGGTGGCGCCGTTGTTCTGGGCGGCCTCGCGCCACTGGGTGCGCAGGCCCTCCAGGGCGGGGGTGATGGTGAGGACCATCAGCGGGATGAGGAAGTACAGGTAGACGAGGACCAGGCCCGAGAAGCTGTAGAGGTCCCAGCCCTTGTCCTTCAGGCCCAAGTGGGTCGTCAGCACACCGGCGTTGCCGAGCGTCGCGACGAACGCGAAGGCCAGCGGGACACCGCCGAAGTTGGCGAGGACCCCGGACGCGGTGAGGACGGCCTCGCGCAGCGCGCGGAAGCGGGAGGTGACGACGACCTGCGCGAGCGGCAGCCCGAGCAGGGTACCGAGGGCGGCCGAGAGGGCGGACAGCTTGACGCTGCCGACCAGCGCGGTGAAGTAGGCGCCCTGGAGCGAGTCGGTCAGGTTGACGGTGCTGTACGAAGTGGCGCCCGTCGCCTGGTTCTTGACGGTGAAGGCGCCGTTCAGCATCGCGATGGCGGGCACCCCGAAGGCGACCGCGACGAACACGAGCAGCGGGACCACGGCTATCCAGCCGGGGACGCGGCGCCGCCGCTTCTGAGAAGCGGCGGCGCCGACGTCGGCCCGCGTGAGCGTGGCCGTCATCCGGAGACGGCCTTCGCCCAGCCGGACGCGATGACCGTCTTGGCCTTGCTCTGCTGGGCCTCGGTCGGGAAGGCCGGGGTGCCGGAGACCTGCGGGAGCTTGGCGGCGGCGGTCTTGTCGAGCGTGCCGGCCGACTCCATGGAGGTCATCAGCGCCGGACGCGCGTACCCCTTGAGCCACAGGTTCTGGCCCTCGGCGCTGTACAGGTACTCCTGCCACAGGCGAGCCGCCGCCGGATGCGGGGCGTCCTTGTTGATGGCCTGCGAGTAGTACTGCGCGTACTGGCCGTCGCTGGGGATGGTGACCTTCCAGTCGACGCCCTTGGACTTGAACTCGTCGGCGTAACCGGCGTTCAGGTAGTCCCAGTCGATGGAGATGGGCGTCTCGCCCTTCTCGACGGTGGCCGGGGTGGACTCGACGGGCGTGTAGTTGCCGTTCTTCTTCAGCTTGCCGAAGAAGTCCAGGCCGGGCTGGATGTCGTCGAAGGAACCCTTGTTGGCGAGCGCCGCCGCGTACACGCCACCGAAGGCCGAACCCGACTTGGTGGGGTTGCCGTTGAGGGCGACCTGGCCCTTGTACTGCGGCTTCAGCAGGTCCGCGAAGGTGGTCGGACAGGTCTTCACGCGCTTGGCGTCGCAGCCGATGGAGATGTAGCCGCCGTAGTCGTTGAACCACTGCCCCTTCGGGTCCTTCTGGCCCGCGGGGATCTGGTCGAAGGAGGCGACCTTGTACGGCGCGAGCAGGCCCTGCTGGGCGGCGCTCAGCGCGAAGGAGGAGCCGAGGTCGAGGACGTCGGGCGCACGGTCCTGGCCCTTGCGGGAGGTCACGGCGTTGATCTCGTCCTGGCTGGAGCCGTCCGGGTTCTCGTCCGTGATCTTGATGCCGTACTTCTTGGTGAAGCCGTCGATGAGGGCGCCGTAGTTCGCCCAGTCGCGGGGCAGCGCGATGGCGTGCAGCGTGCCCTCCTTCTTGGCCGCCTTCACCAGGGCGTCCATGCCGCCGAAGTCGGCGACGGAGGTGGCGGTGGCGGCGTTCTTGCCGTCGGCGGTGGTCGACGAGTTGGTGGGAGCGGCGCCGCAGGCGCTGAGGGCGAGCGCGGCGACGACGGCGAGGGATCCACCCAGGACGGCGTTTCTCGGCGGGGACACGGTCACGGTCTCTCCAGGGGTGCGCACGAGGGTTAGAGCAGAGCGGAGAACTTGTCTGAACAAGTTGGCCTCAGTACGCCCGCCAATGGTGTCTTGTTCGTAAACATTGGCGAAACCGTGACCCCTTATTCTCTGCACACTCCCGGCTGACACGGATCACCAAGGGAACTCGACTACGCTGCTCACGCTGTGCACAGTTGCCAATTCAGAGGGGAAGCATGACGGCGCGACACGAGGAGATCGCCGACGAGCTGCGCAGGGCCATCGACCGCGAGGAGTACACAGTCGGCAGCCGGCTGCCCGCCGAGACGGACCTCGCGGCGCAGTACGGCGTCTCGCGCGGCACGGTCCGCCAGGCCGTCGCGGCCCTCACCGCCGAAGGGCTGATCGGCTCCCGCCAGGGCGCCCGCCGGATGGTGCTGGCCAGCCGCCGCAGCCAGAGCTTCGCGGAGCTGCGCAGCTTCGCCGAATGGGCGCGCGCGATGGAGCGCGAGGCGACCGGGCACGTGGTCGAGCAGGAGTACCGCCCGGCCACGGCCGAGGACGCCGTACGCCTCCAACTCCCCGAACGCACCCCGGTGTTGCACGTCCTGCGGGTCCGCGGTCTGGACGGCGAGCCGGTCCTGCTGGAGCGGACCGTATACGCCGACTGGATCTCAACCGCCGTCGAGGCCATCGAACCGGACTGCCCGTCGGTCACTCAACGCCTGTACGACGACACGGGGTTGGTCTTCGCCTACGGCGAGCACGTGATCGACGCGGTGGCGGCGGGCGCGCAGGACGCCGAGTTGCTCGGAATCCGCCGCACCAGCCCCCTGCTGCGGGTCCGCCGGGTCACAACCACCCGCGAGGGACGCCCAGTTGAGTGGTCGGACGACCGCTACCGCTCGGACGCGGTGAGCTTCAGCGTGCACAACTCGATAGGGAACAACGCGCTGGCCCGCAAGACGGCGGAGTGAGACCAGGGGCCTGAGGGCTCAACCGGCCGCCACGCAGAACTCGTTGCCCTCCGGGTCGGCCATCACCACATGGTGTCCGTCGACCTCCGTGAGCACCCGGCCGCCCGCGTCCACCAGCCGCTCGGCCTCGGCTCTGATCGCGGCCCATCTCTCCTCCGGGCCACCCCGCACCGGGACCCGGATGTCGATGTGGAGCCGGTTCTTGGCGGTCTTGGGCTCGGGCACCTTGAGGATGGACAGGCGCGGGCCGATGCCGTCGGGGTCGCACAGCCAGGCGCCGTCGTCCTCGGCTCCGTCGTCCTCCGGTTCGTAGTGCGCGATCCACTCGGCGCGCGTGGCGAAGGGCGCGGGCGGCGGCTCGTCGACGTAGCCGAGGGCCGTCTTCCAGAACGCGGCGAGGAGTTGGGCGTCGTCGCAGTCGAGGGTGAGATCGATTCGTGCTGCCATGCCCTCGACCGTACGACCCAGCACTGACAGTGGCCCCCATGTGCCCGCGCCGCTCCTACGTGGGCGAGCCGGACGAGAAGCGGCGCAGCAGCGGGGACAGCACCAGCACGGACTTCGTCCGTTCCACGAACGGCTCCCCCGCGATTCGCTCCAGCACCCGCTCGAAGTGCCGCATGTCGGCGGCGAAGACCTGGACGACCGCGTCGGCGTCGCCGGTGACGGTGGACGCGGCCACCACCTCCTGGTAGCGCTCCAGGCCCCGTCGGATGGTGTCGGGGGAGGTGTTGTGCCGGCAGTAGATCTCGACGAACCCCTCGGTCTGCCAGCCGAGCGCCGCCGGGTCCACCCGTACCGTGAAACCGGTGATGGCGCCGGTCGCCCGCAGCCGGTCCACGCGCCGCTTCACGGCGGGCGCGGAGAGGCCGACCAGGTGCCCGATGTCCGCGAAGGAGCGGCGGGCGTCCTCGGCGAGGGCGTGCACGATGCGTTCGTCGAGTTCGTTCAGCACTGCGGGCGGTTCACTTCTCTGCGCTGGCCGGGTGGGAGCGGCGATGGCCGTATACGAAGTAGAACACGGGCCCGACAGTGCTGCCGAGCACCCGGTTCAGCCCTCGTCCGGGTCCCCCGCGAGCGCCCGCGCCTCGGCCAGGTCCTCCTCGTCGAAACCGATCCGCCCGGGCTGTCCGTACACCTCCGCCTGTGCGTCGATCCAGCGCGTGTGCGCCTCCCAGGCGGCCTGCTTGCTCATGCCGAGCGCGGCCCCGATCTGCGTCCAGGACGCACCGGCCTCACGGGCCGCGCGGACGGTGAGCTGACGGCCGTAGGCGGCCTTGCGGGCGACGACCTCGCTCAGGGCGAGCAGTTCCAGCGTCTCGACCTTGTCGAGGGCCTCGGCGTCGCTGCCGAAGCCGGCGAGGGACTCGCGGGTGCGGAGGTTGTCGAGGCGGGCGACGGCGGTGAGGAGGGTGTGCTCGGGTTCGATGCTCTGGGGTGTGGTCATGCGTTCAGCGTTGCGTCAAGGCTACTTGACGTCAAGAGGGCCTGACGGCAGCTCCTTGACCAGGAAGGTGCAGTGGTCGACCCAGTCGCGCAGACGGCCATCGGTCGTCTCGTACGACCAGCGGTCGTAGTAGTCCGTCAAGGGTGCGTAGCCGAGCCGTGCGTACAGGACGGCCGCACGGGGGTTGTCCTTCGCGACGCCGACGCCGACGTCCGTGATCCCCCGCTCCACGGCGAGTTCCTCGGCGGCACGGATGAGCGCCGTACCGATACCCCGCGAGCGGAGTTCCTCGGGCCACACACCGAGCCCGCCGATCTCCAGGCAGCCGGGCCGCGCGGCCCGTACCTCGCGCGCGTCGCAGCCGGTCCAGCGCAGCTCTGCATGCCCGACGGGCCGCCCGTCCAGCCAGGCGACGAGATACGTGCTCTCTCCCCGCTCCTGACGCGCGAAGCGGCGGGCGTGGAACGAGGTGGCTCCGAGTGAGCCGATGTGCTGGTCGAGCAGCGCCACGTCGGCGGCTCCGCAAACGGCGATGTCCATGGACCAGACAGTAGGCGTCACCACACTCCGACGGCCCCTGAATATCCCGTGCGCCGGGACAACAGGGGCCGCAGGAAAGGGAATTGGCTCAGCTCCAGCTGGCGTGCAGTGGCTTGCCCTCCGCGTAGCCGGCCGCGCTCTGGATGCCGACGACGGCCCGCTCGGCGAACTCCTCAAGGGAGTTGGCGCCGGCGTAGGTGCAGGAGGAGCGGACGCCCGCGATGATCGAGTCGATCAGGTCTTCGACGCCCGGGCGGGCCGGGTCGAGGAACATCCGTGAGGTGGAGATGCCCTCCTCGAACAGCGCCTTGCGGGCACGGTCGTAGGCCGACTCGTCCGAGGTGCGGTTGCGGACCGCGCGCGCGGACGCCATGCCGAACGACTCCTTGTAGAGGCGGCCGTTGGCGTCCTGCTGGAGGTCGCCCGGGGACTCGTACGTGCCCGCGAACCACGAGCCGATCATCACGTTCGACGCACCGGCCGCGAGCGCCATGGCGACATCGCGCGGGTGGCGGACACCGCCGTCGGCCCACACGTGCTTGCCGTACTTCTTCGCCTCGGCGGCGCACTCCTTGACGGCCGAGAACTGCGGGCGGCCGACGCCGGTCATCATGCGGGTGGTGCACATCGCGCCGGGTCCGACGCCGACCTTGATGATGTCGGCGCCCGCGTCGATGAGGTCCTTGACGCCCTCGGCGGCGACGATGTTGCCCGCCACGATCGGGACCCGCGGATCGAGGGCGCGCACCTGCTTGATCGCGCTGATCATCGACTCCTGGTGGCCGTGCGCCGTGTCGATGACGAGCGTGTCCACGCCCGCGTCCAGCAGCTGCTTGGCCTTCTGCACGAAGTCGCCGTTGATGCCGACGGCGGCGGCGATGCGCAACCTGCCGTCCGCGTCGACGGCCGGCGAGTACAGCGTGGCGCGCAGCGCGCCCTTACGGGTGAGGATGCCGGCGAGCCTGCCGTCCTTGTCGACGGCGGGCGCGTAGCGGCGGTTGGCGCCGTCCAGCCTGTTGAACGCCTCGCGCGGGTCGATGTCCGCGTCGAGCAGCAGCAGGTCCCGGGACATGACCTCGGCGAGCTGCGTGAAGCGGTCCACACCGGTCAGGTCGGCGTCGGTGACGACACCGACCGGGCGCTGGTCCTCGTCCACGACGACACCGGCGTTGTGCGCGCGCTTGGGCAGCAGGGCCAGCGCGTCGGCGACGGTCTGGTGCGGGGCCAGCCGGATCGGGGTGTCCAGGACGAGGTGGCGGCTCTTCACCCAGGAGACGACCTCGGTGACGACCTCGATCGGGATGTCCTGCGGAATGACCACGAGCCCGCCGCGCCGGGCCACGGTCTCGGCCATGCGCCGGCCCGCGATGGCGGTCATGTTGGCGACGACCAGCGGGATGGTGGTGCCCGTGCCGTCCGGGGAGCTGAGGTCCACGCCCTGACGCGAGCCGACCGCGCTGCGGCTCGGCACCATGAAGACGTCGTCGTACGTCAGGTCGTACGGGGGCTGGATGTCGTTGAGGAAACGCACGTGCTGCACATCCCAGTCGATCGAGGTGACCCCCGGACAGGTCAGCCAGGGGGAAGAGCACGTACTTCATTGTCCCATGTCAGGCGGAATGCCATGCCTCGGATCATTGTCCAAGCAGGTCGGCGGCCTCTCTGGAGGAACGCCCAAACGAACCTGTGATTCATTTGTGGGCAACCTTCGGGACACCTCGGCCATCGAACCGTGCATGACTTCCCACCGCACGGTGTTCGGCGCGGCGCTGGCCGCCGTAGTGCTCGCCCTGGCACCCGGATCGGCCGCCGTGGCCGCCGATCCGTCCCCGCTTCCGACCCAGGCCTACGCGACGATCAGCGCCGAGCCACAGCTCAACGTGGGGGCGGCTGCGCAGTCGGCCACCGTGAGCTGGAGTTTCGCGGACGACGGTGCACCGGTGCCGCTGCCCACGAACATCGCACTCGTCATCGACGCCCGTGATCTGGCGGGCGTCGCGAGCGTCACGGTCGACGATCCGCGGTGCACGGCCGACGAGCAGGTCTTCACCTGCGTCAACAAGGACGTCTACCAGCAGGAGTCGGTCGACTTCACCCTGCGTGCGGCCACGGGCGCCGCCCTCGGCGCCAGCGGCACGATCAAGTACGCCGTCACCGCCGACCACGGCACCGGCGCCACCGCGCAGAGCAAAGTGGTCGTCGGCGTCCCGAACCTGGTCGTCGGCAAGGTCCCGGACGTGACGCACGCCAAGCTCGGATCCCGGATCGAACTGCCGCTCCGGCTCCGCAACACCGGGGACCTGGCCACCGACCGGCGCATCATGCTGCGCTGGGAGTCGGTGGGCGGTCTGGTCTTCGACCGGAAGTTCTCCAACTGCATGTACGGCGACGGCGACGACCCGGTCGAACCCGGCAGCCAGGCATCCGTCACCTGCGTCTTCACGGCCCCGGTGGCCGCCGACGCCACCGTCGAACTGAGCAGCCCGCTGACCGCCACGGTCGGCGCCCACGTCCTGACCGCCGTGACCGACTACTCGGCCGAACTGCTGAAGCCCGGCGTGCAGCCCGGCGGCGGCCCCTACCGGGGCACCGGGCCGGAGCTCACCCTGGTGCCCGCCTCCGGCGCGGGAGACGGTTTCGAGAGCGGCGCCACGGGCCGGGTCACCGTCGCCGCGGACAGCTCCGCCGATCTCGCCGCCACGGCGGCCGTGAAGCCCGGCCGCGGGGCGGGCCAGTGGACCCTGACGCTGAACGCCGTGAACCACGGCCCGGCCTCCGCGTACGGAGTCGACGGCAAGGCGGTCGCCATGGTCGACGTCCTCCTGCCCAAGGGCACGGTCGCGACCGGCAACGCCTTCGAGGAGGGGGAGGACGGCCCCTACGGCGAGTGCCTCCTGTGGGTCGGCGCCACCGAGACCGCTCGGTTCGAGGCGGGTCACCGGCACTACGTGTGCCCGGTGCCGCGCGGTATCGCGGCCGACGCGAGTCAGCTGTTCGTGCTGCGGGTGAAGGCGGCCAAGGACTACCGCGGCGCCAAGGGCACCGCGACCGTGCTCCCCGGCCCGGCCGGCATCCCGCTGCACGACCCGAACACCGCCGACGACAGCGTCACGTTCGCCTTCGACACGTCGACCGCGTCGCCCACGCCGAGCGCGTCCGGAACATCACCCACGTCACCCACGCCGGGAGCATCGGGCGGCGCGTCCGCCACGCCG
>NZ_JAWOAI010000355.1:0-10638 GCF_033194735.1 Streptomyces sp. W16 | reverse complement strand
CGCCGCCGGCGGGCGAAGGCGCCGGGCGGGCGGATCCGGCCGGAGCTGCTGCGCGTCCTCGACCTGGTTGCCGACGCACCCGCGCTGATCATGGACCACCGTCTGGACGTACTCGCCGGGAACCGCCTCGCCGGGCTCCTCTTCGGCCGGCCGCTGCCGGGCCTGAACACCGCACGGCACATCTTCCTTGAGGAAGCCGAGCGCGGCCTCTACGCGGACTGGGAGCAATGCACCCTCGACGTGGTCGGGCACCTGCGCCTGGCCGCCGGAAAATACCCCGAGGACCCCCGACTGGCCTCGCTCATCGGCGAGTTGGCGATGGGCAGCGAGCGCTTCCGCCGCCTCTGGGCCCGTGCGGACGTCCGCGCCCGCACCCATGGACGCAAGGCTTACCGGCACCCGCTGGTCGGACTGCTGGAACTGCACCAGGAGAACTTCGCGCTGCCGGACGGATCAAGCATGGAGCTGCTGGTGCTGTCCGCGGCTCCCGGCAGCCCCGCCGAGGACGGGCTGCGCCTGCTCGGAAGCCTGGGCGCGGACAGCGATGGGGCGCATCCCATCCGATCGGAATCAACGGATTCAACCAGAATCAACGGCGACTGACACCTAAATGCGGCTGATACCTAAATAAGGAGGTTCGGTAAGGAAAAAGCATTCAGCACAGCTGGGTCACAGACCGGGTCAGGAGAGCAGGAAATCCGCCTCGCCCGCTTTCGCCCCCTCGATGAAGGCCGTCATCTCGTCGGTGGTGTAGATAAGTGCCGGCCCGTCCGGGTCGGTGGACTGGCGGACGGCGATCCGGCCGTCGGCGAGCTTCATCGCCTCCAGGCAGTTGCCGCCGTTGCCGCCGCTCCACGGCTTGTGCCAGCCTTCGCTTCCCAAGTCCCGCGCGGGCATACCGTTGTAGACGCTCATACGCGGCCTGATGCGATCCATTCACAGCTCCTTGCGGAGATCCTTGAGGATCTCCTTCGTGCGATGTGCCGTAGCGGCCTGCGCCGCCATGCGGTCCATAACCTCAAGGTGGGTCGCCACCTCTTCGCGCGCGTCCAGATAGACGGCGCCGGTCAGGTACTCGCTGTAGACCATGTCCGGCAGTTCCGGCATGGCAAATCGGAACAGCACGAAGGGCCCGTACGTGCCCGGGTGCGGCCCCGAGGAGAACGGGGCGACCTGCAGGGTCACGTTGGGCAGCTTCGTGGCGTCGAGCAGTTTGTCGATCTGGGCACGCATCACCTCCGGGCCGCCGACCGGGCGGCGCAGGGCGGTCTCGTCCATGACGGCCCAGAAGCGGGGCGCGTCGGGACGCGTCAGCAGGTCCTGGCGCTGCATGCGCAGCGCGACATGGCGCTCGATCTCGTCGGGTTCGGTCTGGCCGATGGCGCCCGACAGCAGTACCCCGCGCGCGTACTCCTCGGTCTGCAGCAGCCCGGGCACGAAGTGCGGTTCGTACGACCGGATGAGCGCGGCGGCACCCTCCAGGCTGACGTGCATCGAGAACCAGCCGGGCAGGATGTCGTGGAAGCGCTGCCACCAGCCGGGTCTGTTGGCCTCCTCGGCCAGGTGGACGAAGGCCTCGGCCTCCTCGTCGGAGACGCCGTAGGACTTCAGGAGGAGCTGGAGGTACGGGATCTTGAGGGAGACCTCGGCCATCTCCATACGGCGGACCGTGGCGGGCGCGACGCGCAGGATCCTGGCGGCCTCCTCGCGCTTGAGCCCGGCGCGTTCCCGCAGGTCCAGCAGGCGCCGGCCGAGGACGACCTGGCCGACCGTCGGTGCGGACCGCGGCTCGCTCACGCTCCACCTCCCCCCATGAGTCCCGTGCGTCCTGACAGTCCTGAGTCCTGTGCGTCCTGACAGCCCTGCGGCGCCATTCGAAGACTCATTCGAAGATCGGGACAGACCTCCGGAGATTCCAACTGGCGCCGCGCGACGTTCTGTTGCGAGCAGTGTGCCACGACCGTGCAGAGCGTCATACGGCACTCTGCATTTTTCATAGTGATACTTGCCAAGTGTTCACGGCGGGGCGATAGTGGCAAGCGTGATTCCGTCCGCGCCCTTAGGAACAGACGCCGCCGCAGGCCGCCTCGGTCTCGGTGCCGTCACGGGAGCCGCCCCAGGTGGGGCCGCTGCCGAGCGCCGGTTCCGGTTCGAGCTGGCCGCACATCCGGGTTCCCCGGCCCAGGCGAGACGCCTGACACGGGCCCGGCTGTCCGGCTGGTCCGTGTGCGAGGACACCTGCGACACGGCGGTTCTGGTCGTCTCCGAGCTGGTCACCAACGCCATCGTGCATACCGCGAGCAGCCACATAGTCTGCGAGCTGCACGACGGCGACGACCTGGTGCGGATAGCCGTCCGTGACGAGGGCTGTGCTCCCGGCGAGCCTCATCCGTCCCCGCAGCGGCCCGATGAGGAGCACGGGAGGGGACTGCTTCTCATCGACGGGCTCTGCCGGGCCTGGGGCGCCCAGGAACACGGTCCCGGCCTGCTGGTCTGGGCCGACCTGCCCCGGCAGGCGGACCCGGCGCACGGCCACCACCCGGCCCCCGGCCACGACAGCTCCGTACCGCGCAACGACCTGGGGTGGGGCGCACGACCCAAACCGGTGCCGTCGGGCGGTTCGGGCGACGAGGACGAGGTGACAGGACACTTCGGGGCCTTCGAGGATCTGGGCGTATTTCCGGGACGGGGGCATGGGGATGCCTCCCGCGGGCATGGGGGTGCCGGCGACTTCGGAGGCCTGGATCTCGGCGGCTTCGGGGGCCGGGAGCACGGAAACGGGGTCAGGTCCGGCAACGGGACCGGCCCCGGACACCGGAGCCGGGAGGCCGCCGGACACTTCGGGGAGCCGGGCCAGGAGGACACAGGAACCTCCAGAGGCCGGGGCCACCTGGACGCCGGCGACCTCCCGGACTCCGCGGACACGGCGGGTACCGGGGATTCCAGCGGGTTCGGGGACTTCGGGTCGGGGGTCGAATGGGTCTGAGCGGCGCTTCCGGTCCCGGCCAGGTAATCAGTCTCGACACGCTGGTCCGTCTGGGGCGCGCGCTGCACGGACCGGGCACGCCCCGGCGACTGCCCGTCCCCGAGGGCATGACGGCTCCGCTCGGCTGCGACGCGGTGGCGGTGCCCGCGCGTTTCGGACCGCTGGTCCTGCCCCGCCTGCCGCGCGTCGGCTGTGTCTACGCCGACGAGACGCACTGGTGGTGGATCGTGCCGTCCGACTCCGACTACGCGCTGGACTGGCCTTCGCCGGCGCGGTACACGGCCGGGGCGCTGGTGCCGGACGCGCCGCGCGCGCCCGGGCTCATTCATCGGCCTGACGGGAAGCTGCCGTATACGCCGCCGATTCCGTTGTATCTGGCCGTGTGCCGGGTTACGGGGGCTACGCCTTCCTGGTCTCGGCCCATTAGCGCGTAGTGCTCCGCGTAGTGCTCCGCGTAGTGCTCCGCGTAGTGCTCCGCGTAGTGGGCTGTTTTTTGTCTGCGGGCCGGTGGGGGCTGGTCGCGCAGTTCCCCGCGCCCCTTACGGGGCGTACGCCCGCGCGTCTCCATCCCCTTCTTCTCGCGCTCTCCCCCACACCGCCCCACCCCGCGATAGTGGCCGTTCGTCCGCTAGCGGGGGAGGTCGACGGTGGGAAGCAAGGGTGACTCGGGGCAGGCGGGGCCGTCCGTGTCGGAGCAGCTGCTCTTCGGTGGGCCCTTGCGGTACGACATGGGGTGGAACCAGCACACGGACGCGTTCCTGGAGCTGAGCTTCCGGGCCATGGTGACGCGGTTGCCGGCGATGCTGGGGTCGAGTTTCCGGCTGGCCTGGCAGGCCGATCCACGGGCCGCGCGGATCGTGCTGGCCGCCGAGGCGGGCCGGGGTGCCACCCAGGCGGTGAGTCTGCTCGCGGTCAACAGCGTGCTGGGGCGGCTGATCACCGGCGGCGCGATCGCGGACCGGCTGCACGGCGCGGTGCCGGCGCTGGTCACGATGGCCGCCGTACTGCTGGTGGGCGCGCTGCTGCGGGCCGCGTCGACGTATGCGACCGGCCGTCTTGAGCCGAAGGTGGAGCGGGTCGCCACCGAGCTGTATCTGGAGCGGGCGGCGGCCGTGGAGCTGGCCGCGATCGAGGACCACGCGTTCCACAAGCTGCTGGACACCGCGCAGTACGGTGCCTCCTCGGCCCGCCGCATGATCTCGCTGGCGACGCGGGTGATGAACGCGGTGATCTCGCTGATCGCGGCGGCGGGTGTGCTGACCGTGCTGCATCCCGCGCTGCTTCCGCTGCTGGTGACGATGACGCTGCCGAGCGCGTGGGGCGCTCTGACGAACGCGCGCCGCCGCTACGAGTCGTTCCACATCTGGGTGCAGCACGCCCGCGCCGGCCATCTCATCAGCGGTCTGCTCACCGAACCGGAGGCGGCTCCGGAGATCCGGGTCCACGGGGTCGGTCCGTTCCTGCTGCGCCATTTCCACGCGATGTCGGAGAGCGCGGAGGCGGAGCAGGCCCGGCTGGCCAGGCTCGCGGCCCGCACCGGTCTGATCGCGGCGACCTGGACGGGCCTCGCGACGGCGGCGACGTACGCGACGCTGGGCGGGCTGCTGCTGTCCGGTGCGATGGCGCTGTCGGTGGCGGGAACGGCGGTGATCGCGATCCGCACCGGTTCCGCGAGCCTCGACACGCTCGTGCTGGCGGTGAACCAGCTGCACGAGGAGGCCCTGTTCGTGGGCGATCTGGAGAAGCTGTACGAGGAGGCGGCGGAGCGGGCGATTCCGGTCGGCGGGGCGGCGTTGCCCGAGGAGCCGCGGGAGATCCGCTTCGAGAACGTCACGTTCAGCTACCCGGGCGAGTCCACCCACCCCGCGCTCGACGACGTCACGCTGAGGCTGCCGCTCGGCCGGATCATCGCGCTGGTCGGGGAGAACGGCTCCGGCAAGACGACCCTGGTCAAGCTGCTGGCCGGGCTGTACCGGCCGGACCGGGGCCGGATCCTGTGGGACGGCGTCGACGCGGCGACGGCTGACCGGCACCAACTGGCCGACCGGATCGCGATGGTGGCGCAGAACTTCAAGCGGTGGCCGTTCACGGCCCGTGTCAACGTGGCCATCGGGCGGTCCGCCGCGCCGCTCACCGAGGAGCGGGTGGCCGGCGCGCTCGCCGAGGCCGGCGCCGAGGAGGTGGTCGCGGATCTGCCGCGCGGCCTGGACACGCTGCTGGCCCGCAACTTCAGCGGCGGGCACGAGCTGTCGGGCGGCCAGTGGCAGCGGCTCGGTATCGCCCGGGCCGCCTACCGCAAAGGCCGCATCCTGATCGTGGACGAGCCGACCGCGGCCCTCGACGCCCGCGCCGAGCTGGAGGTCTTCGAGAAGATCCGCGCGCTGGCCGGCACCGGTCAGACGGTCGTCCTGATCACCCACCGGCTGGCGTCCGTTCGCCACGCTGATCTGGTGCATGTCCTCGACCAGGGGCGGCTGGTGGAGTCCGGGACGCCCGACGAACTCCTGCTGCGCGGCGGTGTCTACGCGGAGCTGTACGCGCTCCAGGCTGACCAGTTCACGGTGAAGTTGCCCGCCCCGAAGGCGGGCTGACGGGTCAGGCGGCCACGTCCACGACGTCGGCACTCCGCACGATGACCAGGAACATGTCGGTCGCGATGTCCATGACGACCTCGGCGGGCAGCCCTTCCAGACGGCGTGCCTGCGCGAACTCCTCCGCCGGCCACGAACCACGCGGCCCGCCGGCGGGGAAACGCTGAAGCACCATTCGCCCGTTCACCCTGTACCTCCCTGTCGTGCTGAACTCGGAGAGCTTCGTGAAGCCTCGTAGAGTTAAACGCCGACAGTACGGTGAACGGCTCGCGAAGTGACGGTACTGAGACATAGTCGACACCCGGCCACACATCTTCGGCACAGGTTCCCGTATCAGTCCTAGTACTCGTCTCAGTCCTCGTACTCGTCGTGATACAGAACGCGTGCGCTGCCGGCGGGCGCCCCCAGCATCGACGCGCGCCCCTTGGGCTCCTCCCACTCCTCCTGCCGCCCCAGCGCGGTCAGGTCCAGGAAGGAGGTGGTCGAACCGAGCCCGTCGAGCCCGCGCTCGTAGGCCGAGTAGGTGTGGAACACCCGGTCGCGGTCCCGCAGGAAGCAGCTGACACCGGGCCGCTCGACGGGCTCCCCGTCCCCGACGAGCGTCACGTCGAAGTCCCAGTTGAAGTCCCCGGCGAAGGACGAGTACCAGGGCACCGTCCAGCCCATCCGCGCCTTGAACGGCAGGATCTTGGTGTACGGCGCCCTCGACACGGCGGCGAACGTGGTGCCGCGCGCCTTCAGATGGGCGAGGTGTCCGATCTGGTCGAGGAAGGCCGAGCAGCTGCGGCAGCCGGCCTCCCACTCGGGCGCGAACATGAAGTGGTAGACGACGAGTTGGCCGCGCCCCTCGAAGAGGTCGAGCAGGGTGGCCTTCCCGTCGCCGCCCTCGAAGAGGTACTCCTTGCCGATCTCCACCATGGGCAGCCCGCGCCGCTCGGCGTTGAGGGCGTCCCGCGCGCGTGTGGCCGCCTTCTCCTTGCCGAGCAGTTCCTCGCGCGCCGCGCGCCACTGCTCACGCGAGACGATCTCCGGAAGCGACATGGGCCCTCCTGTGACAACGGTCCGTTGAGGGGTGGACCGGAGCGGAAACCGGAACTCATCGCTGCCCCGAAGAAAACTTCAGCCAGAATTGGCGGAAGTCCTCGCGTACGACACCGGGAGCGCGAGCAGCCCCCGCGCGCGCAGCGAGGGCCGCCACCGCACCTCGCCCTCCCCCAACTCCAGCCGGGGGAACCGCTCCAGCAGAGCGGCGAGCGCGATCTCGGTCTCGGCACGGGCGAGCGGCGCGCCCAGGCAGTAGTGGATGCCGTGGCCCAGCGCGAGGTGCCCGGTGGTGTCGCGGGCGAGGTCGAGCCGGTCCGGGTCGGGGAAGCGGTCCGGGTCGCGGTTCGCGGCGGACGGCGACACCCAGACCGTCTCGCCCGCCGGGACGGTGACCCCGCCGATGGTGACGTCCTCGACCGGGAAGCGCCGGATGGCGAGCCGCGCGGGCCCTTCGTAGCGCAGGAACTCCTCGACGGCGGCCGGGAGTTGGGTGGGGTCCTTGCGGAGGGCGGCCAGCTGCTCGGGGTTCTGCAGCAGGGCGAGCACCGCGTTGCCGATGAGCTGGACGGTGTTCTCGTAGCCCGCGAAGAGGATGAGGAAGGCCAGCGACATCAGCTCGTCCTCGCTGAGCCGGTCGCCCTCGTCGCGTACGGCGATCAGGTCGGAGAGCAGGTCGTCGCCGGGCTCCTCCCTTTTCTCGGCGAGGAGTTGGGTGAAGAAGCCGAGCATCGCGACAACCGCGTGCTTGCCGGCCTCGGGCGGTGTCCCGGGGGCGGGCGCGACCAGGGTGTCGGTCCACACCCGGAAGTCCCGGCGGTGCCGGTCGGGCACGCCGAGCAGGTCGCAGATGACGGTGATGGGGAGGGGCGCGGCGTAGGAGGCGATGAGGTCGGTGTCGCCCTCCGTGCCGAGCGCGTCGAGGAGTTGGTCGGCGGTGCGTCGAATGGGCGTACGGAGCTGCTCGGTTCGGCGCGGGGTGAAGGCGCGGCCGACCAGGCGGCGGATACGGGTGTGGTCCGGCGGGTCCATGTTCAGGAGGTTCGCGTCGAGCGCGGGCGGCAGCGCGAAGCCCTTGTAAGTCCCGGCCGTGGCATGCCTCTTGTCCAGCGAGAGCCGCGGGTCGGCGAGCGCCGCCCGGACGTCCTCGTACCGGGTGACGAGCCAGGCGGGGGTGCCGTCGGGGCCGGCGATGCGGTGCACGGGGGCGCTGTCGCGCAGGCGCCGGTACACGTCGTACGGGTGGTCGAGAAGGCCGTCCGCGAGATCCATGGGAACAGCCTAGAGGCGACTGGGGCGCGGCTCAGGTGTCGTATTCCTGAATGCGCCGGCCGTGGCTCCGGTCGACGAGTGCGGGCAGCCGTTCCGCCAACTCCCCTACGACGGCGGGCACATCGAGGGTCAGCAGCTCGCGGTCGCGCATCAGGACGCGGCCGTCGACGATCGTGGTGCGGACGTCGGCGGAGCGGGCGCTGTGCACGAGGGTGGCGGCGAGGTCGTGGACGGGCTGGGTGTGCGGACCGGTGAGATCGACGAGGACGATGTCGGCCCGGCGGCCCGGCGCGATGGACCCGATCGTGTCCCCCAGTCCGACCGCCCGGGCACTCTGCAGGGTGGCGTGGTGCAGCGCCTGACGGGATGTCAGCCACCGTGGGTCGCCCTCGCTGGACTTCTGTACCAACGACGTGAGGGCCATCGACTCCCACACGTCGAGGGAGTTGTTGGAGGCGGCGCCGTCCGTGGCGAGTCCGACCGGGATGCCGATGGCGCGCAGGGCGCGGATCGGAGTGGTGTCGGGCCAGCCGAACTTGAGGTAGCCGCGGGGTGCGGTGGCGACCGCGATTCGGCCGCTCGCGCGCTCCAGGACGGGCAGGTCGCGCTCGGTGATGCCGGTGCCGTGGGCGATGAGCAGGTCGGTGGCCAACAGGCCCGTGCGGTCTAGGACTTCGATGGGAGTGAGGCCGTGGTGGGAGAGGCTGGTGTCGGTCTGGTCGCGGTTCTCGGCGGCGTGGATGTGGACGGGGAGACCGTGTTCCAGGGCGAGTTGGGCGGTGGCGGCGAGGTCGGCGTCGGTCACGGTGTAAGGGGCGTGCGGGGCGAGGGCGGTGGTGATGCGGCCGTCGGCGGTGCCCCGGTGCCGTAGCGCGAACTCCATTGATTTCTCCCGGCCTTGAGGTCCCTGGGAGGAGAAGTAGGCCTCGCCGAGATGGGCGCGGATCCCGCACTCGGCGACCACGGCGGCGACGGTGTCCATCGAGAAGTAGTGGTCGGCGAAGCAGGTGACCCCGGCGCGGATCATCTCGGCGCAGGCGAGCCGCGCCCCCAACTCCACGTCTTTTTCGGTGAGGTTGGACTCGACGGGCCAGACGACGTCGTTGAACCACTCCTCGGTGGGCAGATCCTCGGCGAGCCCGCGCAGCGCGACCATCGGCGCGTGGGTGTGGCAGTTGACCAGCCCCGGCAGGGCGATCTGCCCACGCGCGTCAAGGCGTTCGACGGCGGCCAGACCGGCCGTGTCAGCCGCGCTCGTCACCGACTCGACGAGCCCGTCCCGTACGACGATCGCGGCGTCCCGCTCGAAGCCGACGCGCTCCTCGTCGTCGTGCACGAGGACGGTGCAGCCGGTGATCAGCAGATCTGCGGGAGAGTCACTCACTCTCCCAACGTACGACGCCGTCCTCGCCCCGTGTGAGCCGAACCGCGCATCCCGGCGTTGCGCTGTCGCGAGCCGCCCCGCACCAGCACGCTTGCCTCATAAGACTTCTGGACCAAGGCTTCTGGAAGGAGCCCCGCATGCTCCTCGGCACCTGGAATCTGGAGAACCTGTACCGCCCCGGCGGCCCGTTCGGCCCCAGGGACGAGGCCGCCTACAAGGCGAAGCTCGCCTCGCTGGCCGCCGTGATCACGGAACTGGACCCGATCCTGCTGGGCGTACAGGAGGTGGGGGAACCCGAGGCACTGCAGGATCTGGCCGGGCTGCTGGGCGGCGAGTGGCACATCGCCCTGTCGGCACATCCGGACGTCCGGGGCATCCGGGTCGGCTTCCTCAGCCGTACGGAACCGCGGGTCGTCGCCGACACCAACGCGTTCCCGAACCGGCTGCGCCCGGTGCAGTCCGACGACTCGGGCGCCGAGGAACCGACCACGGGGCGCGGCCTGCTGGCGGTGGAGGTCGCGACGGACACCGGGCCGCTGACGGTGGCGGTCGCCCATCTCAAGTCGAAGCTGCTGACCTACCCGGGCAACCGTTTCTTCCCGCACGACGAGGGCGAACGGGCCCGCTACGGCGCCTACGCCCTCTACCGCAGGGCCGCCGAGGCGGCGACGCTGCGAGCGCTGGCCGACGAACTGCTGGCCGGTGACGGCCGTACCCGGGACGTGGCCGTGCTCGGTGACATGAACGACGAGGTGCAGGCGGCCACCACGCAGATCCTGCTCGGCCCGCCCGGCTCGGAGATCGGCACGCCCGGCTACGACCGGCCGGACCAGGGCGACGCGGTCCGGCTGTGGGACGTGGCGCCGCTGATCCCCGCCGACCAGCGCTACTCCCGGATCAACTCCGGGCGCCGCGAGCTGATCGACCACATCCTGGCCAGCCATCACCTGGTGCACCGGGTGACATTGGCGGGGACGGGACTGCCCGGTACGAAAGCGCCCCAACTGCCCTCCGTGGGCCCGGATCCGGCGGCGCGGCGCGAGGCGCCGGGGTCGGACCACGCACCGGTGTGGGTGCGGGTGGAGTGACTCCTGTCGTGGCCGAACTGCCTAGACGGCGACGGGCAGTTCGATCGGGCGCAGGCCGACCCGTCCCCGCCCCCGCTCGAACTCCTCCAGCAACTCGGTGAGTTGGCCGATGTGCCGGGGCGTGAGCCGTCCCGTGTCGTCGAGGTGGACGGCGCAGGCGGTGGTGGTGTCGACGAGCCGTTCGAGGACGGCGGCGACCTCGTCCGTGCCCTCCGTGTGCCGGGCGAGGGCGGGGAGTTCGGCGGCCGAGACGGCGATGGCGCCTCGGGCCTCGGC
>NZ_JAWOAI010000354.1:0-10650 GCF_033194735.1 Streptomyces sp. W16 | reverse complement strand
ACGCCCTGCGCACGGCCGCGCTCGCGGGCGCGGACCTTCTCGACACGGACGACAGGACGCTCGTACGGGAGACGCTGTGGGCCTGGGACGGATCGCATCCGCCGGTCGTCCTGCGCGGCTTCCCGAACCGACGGGAGCGGCCGGCGGCGCGCCTGGCGGTACTGGCGGCGCTCGCGCCGTACCGGATCACGGAGGAGGACGTGGCCGCCTGGCGCGGGCCCGGGCGCACCGACGCGAGTCTGGTGCGGCTGATCGCGTACGGGGCGTTCGCCGCCGTCGAACGGATCGAGACGACGATGCGCGTGCCCGCCACCCGGCCCTGAGGTGCGCACAGGGGGCCGACATTTGGGGACACACAGCCCGTCGACAGTGAGGCACTGTCACCGCACAGGCACGGAGCGAGTTCGTACTTCCGCCTCACAGGGAGTCATGTGACACTGGCGTCCCCGTCCGCAGTGCGGACCCGCTCCGCACCCTTCCCCCACGAGAAGTGCGACTTGCGTTCTCTTCCTCTGCCGCTCGCTCTCACCGCGCGTCTGTCGCCGGTCGTCGTGCTCGCCGCGATGGGCTGGGCCCTGACGTCCGGTCCGTTCGCCGCGACGACGACCGCCGACCACAAGTCGACGCCCGACTCCGGCGCCCCGTCCGGGACCTCGGCCCCGTCGACGGCACCCGTGGCCAAGGCGTACTCCACGTCCCCCGCCCCGTGCGGAAGTGTGACGGTGGCGACGCTCAAGTCACTGGTGCCGGGCGCGAAGACGGCCGGCAAGGAGATCCCGTCGACGGACACGAAGGTGCGCCGCACCTGCTCGTGGAACGCGCTCAAGGGGTACGACTACCGCTGGCTCGACGTGTCGTACGAGATCACGGAATCGGACGAAGCGGCGAAAAAGTCGTATACCGAGACCACTACGGAGAAGAGCGGCGGCGGGGCGGTGCCCGGGCTCGGTGACTCGGCCTACTCCATCGTGAACCTCACCACAGAGGACAAGCAGCAGACGCGTGAGGGCACGGTCGTCGTCCGCGCGGGCAACGCGCTGGTGACCATCACGTACAACGGCAGCGACTTCGAGAACAAGAAGGCGCCGAGTACGGACGTGATCAACAAGGGTGCGATCAAGGCCGCGAAGGAAGCGGTGACCGCGCTGGAGGGCGGCAAGGCCAGCTAGAGCCGGCCCACCGCCCTCCGACACACGGTGTCCTACGCCTTGACGAGCGTCAGCTCCTTCGGCGCCGGCTCCTTCCGGGTCAGCAGCGTCAGCGCCACATAGAGGACCATCGACGTGCCCAGGCCGACCGCCCAGCCGTAGTCGGCGAGCGAGGACAGGGCCGGGATGGGCCGGCCGTCGATCAGCGGGTGGAAGTCGGCGCCGCCCACGGCGAGTACGCCACCCACCACGAACGCGACGACGGCCCGCCAGTTCCAGCCGCCGTCGTACCAGTAACGGCCGCCCGCCCGGTACAGGTCGGCGAGGTCGAGCTTGCCGCGGCGCAGGATCCAGTAGTCGGCGATGAGGATGCCGGCGACCGTGCCGAGCAGACCGCCGACCAGGCCGAGCCAGGTGAAGATGTAGCCCTGCGGGTCGGAGTACAGCTTCCAGGGGAAGATCAGCACGCCGAGGACGCTGGTGATCAGGGCGCCGGTGCGGAAACTGATCTTCCGGGGCGCGATGTTGGAGAAGTCGAAGGCGGGCGAGACCAGGTTGGCCGCGATGTTCACGGAGAGGGTCGCCACCAGGACGGTCACCAACGCGTAGAGCAGACCGACCACGTTGTCCGTCTTCGCGGCCAGCTGCACCGGGTCCCAGATCGCCGTGCCGTACACCGCCTGCGAACCGGAGGTGACCATCACCGACAGGAACGCGAACAGGGTCATGGTGGTCGGCAGACCGAGCGCCTGGCCCCACGTCTGGGCCTTCTGGCTCTTGCCGTAGCGGGTGAAGTCCGGGATGTTCAGCGACAACGTGGACCAGAAGCCGATCATGCCCATCAAGGAGGGCCAGAACAGCTTCCAGAAGCTGCCGCCCCAGCCCAGCTTGGACGGCTGGTCGAGCAGCGGGCCGAAGCCGCCGGCCTTGCTGCTCATCCACCACAGCATCACGAACGCGCCGACGAGCACGAAGGGCGCCGCCCAGTTCTCGAAGCGGCGGATCGTCTCCATACCCCGGTAGATGATGGCCACTTGGAGCACCCAGAACAGCGCGAACGACAGCCACATCGTCCAGGCGTACCCGCCGATGTGCGAGGCATTGGCCCAGCTGTCCCCGATCAGCTTGCCGGCGAGGAAGAAGATCGCCTCACCGCCGATCCAGGTCTGGATGCCGAACCAGCCGCACGCCACCAACGCCCGTACGACAGCGGGGAGGTTGGCGCCGCGCACACCGAACGAGGCACGCGCGAAGACCGGGAAGGGGATGCCGTACTTCGGTCCCGCGTGCCCGGTGAGCAGCATCGGCACCAGCACGATCAGGTTGGCCAGGGCGATGGTGAACACCGCCTGCTTCCAGTCCATGCCCACGGCGATGAGCCCCGAAGCCAGGGTCCAGGAGGCCGTGTTGTGGGCCATGCCGACCCACAGCGCGGAGAAGTTGTACGTGGTCCAGGTGCGCTTCTCGACGGGAACCGGCAGCAGGTCGTCGTTGGCGTACGGCCCGCTGGGCAGCGGCGACCCCGGGGCGATCTCCACCCGCCCGTCGGCGAGGGTGACTTGAGCGGTCGGCTCTATGGCCGTGGGAGCGGTGTCGGTCATGGGCAGGCCAATCAATGAGGTGGGTCCGGAAAGGCCGTGCGGGGCTCCGGCCCCCCTCCCCAGGACGGTGGGGAGGGGGAGAACTGGAGTGGGGGGACGGGGAGTTGAGCGGTATTTAAAGCGATCAGCCGTTGACGGCCGGGATCACCTTCGACCCGTAGGCGTCGATCGTCGCTTCCTGTGCGTCGTGCATGTCGTAGACGGCGAACTGGTCGACGCCCAGCTCGCGCAGGGCGTTGAGCTTTTCGATCTGCTTCTCGGCCGATCCGATGATGCAGAACCGGTCGACGATCTCGTCGGGCACGAAGGCGGTGTCGGGGTTGTCGGCACGGCCGTGATGCGAATAGTCGTACCCCTCACGGGCCTTGATGTAGTCCGTGAGTTCCTCGGGTACGGCGGCGGAGTGCTCGCCGTACTTGGAGACGAGGTCGGCGACGTGGTTGCCGACCATGCCGCCGAACCAGCGGCACTGGTCACGCGCGTGGGCGAGCGCTTCGGGCGAGTCGTCCTCGGTGACGTAGGCGGGGGCGGCTACGCAGATCTTGACCTCGGACGGGTCGCGTCCGGCGGCGACGGCCGCGTCCTTGACCGCCTTCACCATGTACTCGGTGAGGTAGAGGTCCGAGAGCTGGAGGATGAAGCCGTCGGCCTCCTCGCCGGTCATCTTCAGGGCCTTGGGACCGTACGCGGCCATCCAGACCGGGAGTTGGGCGTCCTCCTTGGCCCAGGGGAACTTGATGACCGTGCCGCCGAGGTCCGCCTCCTGGCCGGAGCCGAGCGCCCTGATGACCTTCATGGCCTCGCTGATCCGGGCGAGCGTGTTCGGGGCGCGGCCCGCGACGCGCATCGCGGAGTCGCCGCGGCCGATGCCGCAGACCGTGCGGTTGCCGAACATGTCGTTCAGGGTGGCGAAGGTGGAGGCGGTGACCTCCCAGGTGCGGGTGCCCGGGTTGGTGACCATCGGGCCGACCGTCAACTTCGTGGTGTTGGCCAGGATCTGACTGTAGATCACGAACGGCTCCTGCCACAGCACGGCGGAGTCGAAGGTCCAGCCGTAGGTGAAGCCGTTGCGCTCGGCACGCTTCATCAGGCTGATGACCCGCGAGGCCGGCGGGTCGGTCTGCAGGACGAGTCCGAAGTCCATGTGCGCCACTCCTAGTTGAGGTACTGACTGGTGGAGCGCGGGGTGTACACGCCATGGCCCGCGTGGCCGGTGTACTCCCGCTCGGTGATGACGAGTTCGCCGCGCGAGAGGACGGTCTCGACACGGCCGGTGAGGCGCTTGCCCTCGTACGCCGAGTAGTCGACGTTCATGTGGTGCGTCTCGGCGGAGACGGTCTGCTCGGCGTGCGGGTCGTAGATGACGACATCGGCGTCGGCGCCCGGGGCGATGGTCCCCTTCTTCGGGTAGAGGCCGAACATCCGCGCTGGGGAGGCGCAGGCGATCTCGATCCAGCGGCGGCGGCTGATGTGCCCGTCGACGACGCCCTGGTGGAGCAGGTCCATACGGTTCTCGACGCCGGGCATGCCGTTGGGGATCTTCGAGAAGTCCCCGCGTCCCAGCTCCTTCTGGCCCACGAAGCAGAAGGGGCAGTGGTCGGTGGAGACCACCTGAAGGTCATTGGTGCGCAGGCCCTGCCACAGCTTGGCCTGGTGCTCCTTCGGCCGAAGGGGCGTGCTGCACACGTACTTCGCGCCCTCGAAGTCGGGCTCGGCGAGGTTGTCCGTCGACAGGAACAGATACTGCGGACAGGTCTCGCCGAAGACGGGGAGGCCCTCGTCGCGCGCCTTGGCCAGCTCGGCGACGGCCTCCATCGCGGACACGTGCACGACGTAGAGCGGGGCGCCGGCGACCTGCGCGAGTTTGATGGCGCGGTGGGTGGCCTCGGCTTCGAGGAGGGCCTTGCGGACCTCGCCGTGGTAGCGGGGGTCTCGCTCGCCGCGGGCCAGCGCCTGTTCTACGAGGACGTCGATCGCGATGCCGTTCTCGGCGTGCATCATGATCAACCCGCCGTTGTCGGCGGCGCGTTGCATGGCGCGCAGGATCTGGCCGTCGTCGCTGTAGAAGACGCCCGGGTAGGCCATGAACTGCTTGAAGGAGGTGACGCCCTCCTGCACCAGCAGGTCCATCTCCTTGAGGGTGTCCTCGTTGACGTCGGAGACGATCATGTGGAAGCCGTAGTCGATGGCGCAGTTGCCCTCGGCCTTGGCGTGCCAGGCGTCGAGGCCCTCGCGGAGGGCTCCGCCGACGCTCTGGATGGCGAAGTCGACGATGGTCGTCGTACCGCCCCAGGCGGCGGCCCGGGTGCCGGTCTCGAAGGTGTCGGCGGCCTTGGTGCCGCCGAACGGCATCTCCATGTGGGTGTGGGCGTCGACCCCGCCCGGGATGACGTACTTCCCGGTGGCGTCGATGACCCGCTCGGCGGTCCAGGCGTCGGCCGTCGGCGTACCGGAGGTGGCTAGGGCTGCGATTCGGCCGTCTTCGATCAGGACGTCGGCGTGGAGTTCGTCGGACGCGGTGATGACTAGGCCGCCGCGGATTACGGTACGGGTGCTCATTGTTTTGACTCCGCTGGATTGTGGTCTGGTGCGGGTCTGTGGGGGCTGGGCGCGCAGTTCCCCGCGCCCCTCAAGAGGGCTTCGCCCTCCGAGGGGCGCGGAAACTATCCGAGCTACGGAGCGGTCAGAGGGCCGTACGCGTCCGGGCGGCGGTCGCGGTAGAACTGCCAGCGGTCGCGGACTTCGCGCAGCTTGGCCAAGTCCAGGTCCCGGACGACCAGTTCGGGCTCCTTGTCGCTGGCCACCTCGCCGACGAACTGGGCCTCCGGGTCGACGAAGTAGGTCGTGCCGTAGAAGTCGTTGTCGCCGTACTCCTCGACACCGACCCGGTTGATGGCGCCGACGAAGTACTCGTTGGCGGCGGCAGCAGCGGGCTGCTCCAGCTGCCAGAGGTAGGCCGACAGGCCGCGCGAGGTCGCCGACGGGTTGAAGACGATCTCGGCACCCGCGAGGCCCAGCGCACGCCAGCCCTCCGGGAAGTGGCGGTCGTAGCAGATGTAGACGCCGATCTTGCCGACCTTGGTGTCGAAGATCGGCCAGCCGCTGTTGCCCGGGCGGAAGTAGAACTTCTCCCAGAATCCCGGGACTTGGGGGATGTGGTGCTTGCGGTACTTGCCGAGGTAGGAGCCGTCCGCGTCGATCACGGCGGCCGTGTTGTAGAGGACGCCGGGCTGCTCCTCCTCGTACATCGGCAGGACCAGGACGATGCCGTGCTCCTTGGCGAGCGCCTGGAATCGCTTGACGATCGGGCCGTCCGGGATCGCCTCGGCGTACTCGTAGAACGCCTTGTCCTGGACCTGGCAGAAGTACGGTCCGTAGAACAGCTCCTGGAAGCACAGGACTTGAGCACCCTGCGCAGCCGCGTCGCGGACCGCCTGCTCGTGTACCTGGATCATGGACTCCTTGTCGCCCGTCCAGGCTGTCTGGAAGAGAGCGGCACGAATCACTGTGCTCATCGGGACCTCCGGTCGCTAGGTGTGCGAGGAGCTTAGGAAGCCCTGAAGTCCGGTTTGAGTTGCACGGTGTCACGTCTGCGGACGCTCGGCGTTGCACGGTGTCACCCTGTCGTGGCCGCATGTTTCACCGCCGTTTTCGCAGGTAGTCCCATGTTTCACCCCTGTTGCGCGTCGTGCGCGAGGAGCGCGATGTGCACCGAGGCGGCCTGCTCGAAGTCGTCGAGGTCCACCCCGAGCCGGCCTTCTATCGCCTCCAGCCGGCGGTACAGCGCGGGCCGCGACACATGGTGGAGCTGAGCGGTGCGCGACTTGTTGCGGCCGGTGGCCAGATAGGTGCGCAGTACGGCGAGCAGGTCCTCGTCGGCCGCGCACAGCAGCCCGTCCAGCTCCCGCTCGGCGAAGGACTGCACCTGCGGGTCGTCCCTCAGCAGCCGGATCAGGCCGCGCAGATGGACGTCCTTGAGGCGTACGACGGTGGGGAGTTCGAGGGCGTCGCTGGAGTCGGCCACGGCGTCGGCGACGTGCTGTGCCTCGCGCAGCCCGGCGGGCACGTCGTCCCAGACGGTGCGCGGACCGGCTGCGGCCACCACCGCCTTCAACGCCCCTGACTCCGTGCGCAGCCGGCTCGCGAAGTGCGCGGCGAGGGCGTCCGCGTCCTGGTCGCGAGGCAGGCTGAGCAGTACGGCGGTGGCGCCGTCGGCCAGTTCGGCGACGAGTCCCGGCAACCCCAACAGCCGTAGGACTCTGTCCAGTTGGGCTGTGTCGCCGTCGCGTACGACCATCGGTACGAAGGTCCGCCGGTTGACGGGGAGTCCGGCGGCGCGGGCGCGGGGCAGGAGTTGGCGGGCCGGTACGACGCCGCTCGCCAGGTCGGTCAGCAGGCTCTGTGCGGACTGTTCCTCCCAGGTCTGGGCGGAGCCGCCGAGCATGCGGTGCAGGACGAGGGCCTCGGCGGCACGGTCGGCGAGGAGGCGTCCGGTGGCGGTGTCGCCGCGGTGGCCGCAGAGCATGATCTGGCCCCAGCGCTCGCCGCGTCCGCCCAGTTCGGCGCGGATCCAGCCGTCGCCCTCGCTGCCGCCGGCCTGCCGGGCGATGCGCTCCCAGTCGCGCAGCACGTCGTCGACGGCGGACCGCTCCCCCGCCGTGGCGAGGACGCGGTGGGCGAGGTTGGTGACGACCACGGGACAGGCGCTGTGCGCGGCGACCTCGTCGAGCAGGCTCTGCAGCGGGGCACCGGCGGTGATGAGTCCGGTGAGCGCGGTCCGTACGGCCTCGGAGAGGCTGACGGCCGCGAACTTCCGCCGTACCAGCCGGGATTGGACCTCTTCCGTCAACTCCGCGAAGGGGAACGGGCGGTGGAGCACCACCATGGGCAGCCCGCACCGCTCGGCCGCGCGGCGCATCACGTCCGGCGGGGAGGGGAACGCGCGGCCGAGACCGAGGACGACGGCCGAGGCCTCCGCACGGTGCAGGGACTGGATGTACTCGGCCTGGGCGCCCTCGTCACCGGCGAGGAGCACGCCGGTGGTGAGGACCATCTCGCCGCCGGTGAGCATCACGCCGACGTCGGCGGCCTCGGCGACATGCACCCACCGCACGGCGCGGTCGAGTTGGCTCGCGCCGGCCACCACCTCGGGTTCCCCGGCGAGGACCCGTTCCAGAGCCAGGACCTGACGGACCGACAGGGCGGGCTCCAGGGTGTCCAGGGTGGTGGCCATAGCGCGTTTCCCTTGCTCGTACTGCTACTACTGCGTGCTCGCCAGAGCCCGTTCGAGGATGGCGGCGCCCTCTTCGGCCTCCGCGACGGTCAGGGACAGCGGCGGGGCGATGCGCAGGGCGCTGGTGTCGTGTCCGCCGCCCTTGCCGATCAGCAGCCCGCCCTCGCGGGCCGCTTCGAGGACGGCGGAGGCGGCCTGCGGATCGGCCTCGTCGGTGCCCGGTTTCACCAGCTCGACGCCGATCATCAGTCCGCGCCCGCGTACTTCCCGTACGCCGGGATGCTGGGCGGTGACGGCCCGCAGCCGCTCGATGAGGAGACCGCCGACGCGCCGGGCGTTGCCCTGGAGGTCGTGCTCCAGCAGGTAGGTGAGGTTGGCGAGGCCCGCGGCCATGGTGATCTGGGTGCCGCCGAAGGTCGAAATGCTGTTGGAGTCGAGGCAGTTCATGATGTCGGCGCGGGCGACGACACCGCCGATCGAGCTGCCGTTGCCGATGCCCTTGGCGAAGGTGAGGATGTCCGGCGGACCGTTCTGGCCGTGCGCCTGCCAGCCCCAGAAGTGGTCGCCGGTGCGGCCCCAGCCGGTCTGCACCTCGTCGGCGATCCACAACACCCCACGCTCGGCGAGGATTTCGCGGAAGGCCGCGTACAGACCGTCGGGCGGTGAGGTGAACCCGCCGACGCCCTGGACGGGTTCGGCGATGAGGGCTGCGGGCGGGCGGACATGGCCGAGCAGGTCCTTCAGGTCAGCCACGCAGGCGGCGATGAACTCGGCGTCGGACAGGTGGGCGTAGGGTCCACGCGTCCGCACACCGCCATGGACGTACAGCGTCTGCAGGGGCGACAGCGAGGTCGGGGACCAGCCGCGGTTGCCGGTGATGCCGACCGCGCTGAAGGAGCGGCCGTGGTAGCTGTTGCGCATGGCCAGGATCTGGTTGCTGCGCCGGTACGAGGTCGCCAGCATCAGGGCGGTGTCGTTGGCCTCGGTGCCCGAGGTGGTGAAGAAGACGCGGGCGTCGGGGATGCCGGACAACTGGGCGACACGCTCGGCGAGTTCGACCATCGGCCGGTTGAGGTAGAGCGTGGACGAGTGGAGGATCCGCCCGGCCTGCTCGCTGACCGCCTTGGTGACCTCGGGGAGCGCGTGCGCGGTCATGGTGGTGAGGATGCCGCCGAAGAAGTCGAGGTACTTGTTGCCCTCGGCGTCCCAGACGTGCCGGCCCTCGCCGTGCGTGATTTCGAGCGGGTCGTCGTAGTAGAGGGCGAGCCAGTCCGGGAGCACGGCCTTGTGCCGTTCCAGCAGGTCCTTGGTCACGGCTGCACCAGCCCTTCGTAGGCGTCGGGGCGGCGGTCGCGGTAGAACGCCCACTGCTGCCGCACTTCTTCGATGAGGCCGAAGTCGAGGTCGCGGACGAGAAGTTCCTCGGCCTTGTCGCTGGCGACCTCGCCGACGAACTGGCCGCGCGGGTTGACGAAGTACGAGGTGCCGTAGAAGTCGTTGTCCCCGTACTCCTCCTGTCCGACCCGGTTGATGGCGGCGATGAAGTACTCGTTGGCGACGGCCGCGGCGGGCTGCTCCAGCTGCCAGAGGTAGGCGGAGAGGCCGCGCGAGGTGGCGGACGGGTTGTAGACCAACTGGGCGCCGTTGAGGCCGAGTTGGCGCCAGCCCTCGGGGAAGTGGCGGTCGTAGCAGATGTAGACGCCGACCTTGCCGACGGCGGTGTCGAAGACGGGCCAGCCGGCGTTTCCCGGCCTGAAGTAGTACTTCTCCCAGAAGCCCTTGACCTGGGGGATGTGGTGCTTGCGGTACTTGCCGAGGAAGGTACCGTCGGCGTCGATCACCGCCGCGGTGTTGTAGTAGAAGCCGTCCTGCTCGACTTCGAAGACCGGGACGACGATCACCATGCCGGTCTCGCGCGCGAGCTGTTGCATACGACGCACGGTCGGCCCGTCGGGCACCGGCTCGGCCCAGCTGTAGTGCTCCGGTTCCTGGACCTGACAGAAGTAGGGGGCGTTGAACACTTCCTGGAACCCGATGATCTTGGCACCCAGACGGGCCGCCTCGCGGGCGTGTTCCTCGTGTTTCGCCACCATGGACTCGGTGTCGCCGGTCCAGGTGGCCTGGACCAGAGCGGCGCGTACGACGTTGGCCATGAGCTGCTCCTTCGACGGGACGTCAGAGCCTCTACGCCCGTAGACAAGGCCGTAGAGGGATGAACGTAAGCCTCCGGAGGAGCCTTGCCAAGACCATCGTCGTTAACCCGCGGAGTCGATCCTGTTTCACACTCCGGTGGGTGAGCCGCTGCGCCGGGTAGCCGGGTCCGGCGCCCCGTAAGGGGCGCGGGGAACTGCGCGACAAGCCCCCACCGGCGCGCAGCCGAAGAACCGCGCACCCAGCGGAGCGCTCACGCGCTGAAGCCCGCCACCCGCAAGGCATGCACCAGATCCCAGTGGCATTCGTCCGAGGCGCCCTGCGCGGCCTCCAGCAGCAGCGGAACCAGCTGCTGCGGGTCGGCGGCGACGCTGCGGGCCGCCTCCTCGGGGGTGCGGACCCGGACGTACGCGGCAAGAAGCGCGTGGATCTCCCGGCGGCGTCCCTCCGCGGCCAGCGCGAGCACGGCGTCGCCTATCTCCCCGGCCGGGCGGGCCACGCCCTGCCGGAGGATCTG
>NZ_JAWOAI010000353.1:0-10666 GCF_033194735.1 Streptomyces sp. W16 | reverse complement strand
CGCTGGCGGCGGCCCGGCCGCGGGTCGTACTGATCGAGGGACCGCCCGAGGCCGACGCGCTGATTCCGCTGGCCGCCGACGAGGACATGCGACCGCCGGTCGCGCTCCTCGCCCACGCCGTGGACGAGCCGGGCCGTTCGGCCTTCTGGCCGCTGGCCGAGTTCTCCCCGGAATGGGTCGCGATCCGCTGGGCCCTGGAGCACGGGGTACCGGCCCGTTTCATCGACCTTCCGGCCGCGCACACGCTGGCATGGGGGATGGACACGGAGGACGAACCCACGGGCGAGGAGCAGCAGCCGGCCCCGACCGGCCCGGACACTCCCTCCGGCCCCGACATCCGCGTCGATCCCCTCGCCGTACTCGCCGAGACCGCGGGGTACGACGACCCCGAGCGCTGGTGGGAGGACGTCGTCGAGCACCGGGGTGTGGGGGAGCGGGACCCGTTCGCGCCGTTCACCGCGCTGGAGGAGGCCATGGGGGCGCTGCGCGAGACCTACGGGGCCGGCGGACACGACCGGGACCTCGTGCGCGAGGCGTACATGCGGCTCCAAGTACGCGCGGCGCAACGGGAGTTCGAGGACGACGTGGCCGTGGTGTGCGGAGCCTGGCATGTGCCCGCGCTGCGGCAGAGGACGGCTGTCGCCGCGGACCGCGCACTGCTGAAGGGGTTGCCCAAGGTCAAGGCCGAGCTGACCTGGGTGCCGTGGACACACCGTCGGCTGTCCCGGGCCGGCGGGTACGGCGCGGGCATCGACTCGCCGGGCTGGTACGGCCATCTGTTCGCCGCGCCGGACCGGCCGGTCGAGCGGTGGATGACCAAGGTCGCGGGGCTGCTGCGGGAGGAGGACCGGATCGTCTCCCCGGCCCATGTCATCGAGGCGGTACGGCTGGCGGAGACCCTTGCAGTGATGCGGGGCCGTCCGTTGCCGGGGCTCGGCGAGACCACCGACGCGGTGCGCGCGGTGATGTGCGAGGGCTCGGACATCCCGCTGTCCCTGGTGCGTGACCGGCTCGTCGTCGGGGATGTGCTGGGCGAGGTGCCACCGGGCGCCCCCGCCGTGCCGCTGCAGCGCGACCTCGACCGGCTGCAGCGCAGGCTGCGGTTCAAACCGGAGGCGCTGGAGCGGGAGTTGGAGCTCGACCTGCGCAAGGAGACCGACGCCGCGCGCAGCAGGCTGCTGCACCGGCTGCGGCTGCTGGGTGTCGACTGGGGCGAGCCGACCGCCTCGCGGGGGAGCACGGGTACGTTCCGGGAGACGTGGCGGCTGCGCTGGGAACCGGAGTTGGCGGTGCGGGTCGCCGAGGCGGGCGTCTGGGGCACCACCGTGCTCGCCGCGGCGAACGCCAAGGCGGAGGCGGACGCCGTCGGGGCACAGAACCTCGCCGACGTCACCACCCTCGCCGAGCACTGCCTGCTGGCCGAACTGCCGGACGCGCTCCCCGTGGTGATGCGGGTCCTCGCCGACCGCGCCGCCCTCGACACGGACGTCGGCCATCTCGCCCAGGCACTGCCCGCCCTGGTCCGTTCGCTGCGCTACGGCGACGTGCGCGGCACCGACACCGGCGCACTGACGGAGGTCGCCGCGGGCCTGGCCGAGCGGGTCTTCGTCGGCCTGCCTCCGGCCTGCACGGCCCTCGACGCGGACGCGGCCGAAGAGATGCGACGCCATGTGGACGCGGTGCACGGGGCGGTGGCACTGCTGGGCGACGCCGGTGGGGTTGGGCTTGGGCGGGGTGCAGTCTCCGGGGACGAGCGGGGTAGAGCCTCGGGGGGCACGCCGGGTAAGGCCTCAGGGGCCGGGCGTGGTGATGTCGCCGGGCTTGGGCGCGGTGATGGCTCTGCGCCAGGGGACGCGGGTGCAGCCGAACCTGGGCACGGTGGTGCGCCCGGCCCCGGGCCCGGCGAAGGCTCCGATCCTGCGTACGGCGAGGCCCCCGGACCCGAGCGGCGCAACGCCTCCGGGCACGCGCACGCCGATGCCCCCGCCCTCGGTCACGGTGCCCTGCGCGGTCGCTGGCGTGCGGTGCTTCGGACGCTCTCCGCGCGGGACACCGTGCCGGGCGTCATCCGGGGGCGTGCCGTACGACTTCTGCTGGACGGCGGGGAGTTGGGGCCGGACGAGGCTGCCCGGCTGATGGGGCTGGTGCTCTCGCCCGGGACACCGCCGGCGGACGCGGCGGCGTGGATCGAGGGCTTCGTCGGTGGCGGGGGCGGGCTGCTCCTCGTACACGACGAGCGGCTGCTCGGGCTGGTGGATGCATGGCTGACCGGGGTGTCGGCGGAGGCGTTCACGGACGTACTGCCATTGCTGCGGCGCACGTTCTCGGCGTACGAGTCGGGAGTGCGCAGAACGCTCGGCGAGCTGGTACGGCGCGGGCCCGGAAAGGGCGGGGGCGCGACGGTGATGACGGCGGCCGGGACACCCGGGTTCGGCGCGGAGCTGGACGTGGAGCGCGCGGATGCGGTGGTGCCGGTACTGCGGCTGATGTTGGGGCTGGACGAAGTGGTGGGGAACACCGACAACGACCTTGTGGGGGCGGCGGGATGACGACCGGCGACAGGAACGGCAGCAACGCCAGGAACGGCGGAAACAGCAGGATCGCCAGGAAGAGTCGGAGCGGCAGACAGGGTATGAGGAGGCCGGCGGAGGGCGCCCGAGTGGTAGGGGATGCCGTTGGGGGAGATGGAGGGCACGCGTGCGGGGCGGAGAGCGGCCCGAGGAAGGCCGCCGTGCGCGTCGTGCGGGCTGTGCGGGTCGTGCCGTTGTGGGAAGGGCTGCGCGCGGGGGTGCGCGGATGACGGCGACCGTGAACGGGGTGGCTGGGACGGGCGACGTCGGCGGGGTCGTGGATCCGGGGCAGGAGCGGTTGCGGCGGTGGCGGCTGGTGCTCGGGGGCGACGCGGCTGATGGCACCGGGTGCGCGTTGTCCGGGCAGGACGCCGCGATGGACGGGGCGCTGGCCGCGCTGTACGGCAGAGGGGACAAGGAGCGGGCGGGGAAGGACCGTTCGGCGGGGCTCGGGGCGTCGGCGCCGTCCGTCGCACGCTGGCTCGGGGACATCCGGACGTACTTCCCCTCCTCGGTCGTCCAGGTCATGCAGCGTGACGCCATCGACCGGCTCGGGCTCTCCGCGCTGCTGCTCGAACCGGAGATGCTGGAAGCGGTGGAGGCCGACGTGCACCTGGTCGGCACGCTGCTCTCCCTCAACAAGGCGATGCCGGAGACCACGAAGGAGACGGCAAGGGCGGTGGTGCGCAAGGTCGTCGAGGACCTGGAGAAGCGGCTCGCCACCCGCACCCGGGCCACTCTCACCGGTGCTCTGGACCGCAGCGCCCGTATCAACCGGCCGCGCCACCACGACATCGACTGGAACCGCACGATCGCGGCCAACCTCAAGCACTACCTGCCCGAGTTCCGGACGATCGTGCCGGAGCGGCTCATCGGATACGGGCGTGCGTCCCAGTCCGTGAAGAAGGAGGTCGTCCTCTGCATCGACCAGTCCGGGTCGATGGCCGCGTCCGTCGTCTACGCGTCCGTGTTCGGGGCGGTGCTGGCGTCCATGCGGTCGATCAACACCCGGCTCGTCGTCTTCGACACGGCGGTCGTCGACCTCACCGACCAGCTCGACGACCCGGTGGACGTGCTCTTCGGGACACAGCTCGGCGGCGGTACGGACATCAACAGGGCGCTCGCGTACTGCCAGTCGCAGATCACCCGGCCCGCGGAGACGGTGGTCGTGCTGATCAGCGACCTCTACGAAGGGGGGATACGGAACGAGATGCTCAAGCGGGTCGCGGCGATGAAGGCGTCGGGGGTGCAGTTCGTGACGCTGCTCGCGCTGTCCGACGAGGGGGCGCCGGCGTACGACCGCGAACACGCCGCCGCGCTGGGCGCGTTGGGGGCGCCGGCCTTCGCCTGTACGCCGGACCTGTTCCCGGAGGTGATGGCGGCGGCGATCGAGAAGCGGCCGTTGCCGATACCGGATACAGCCTGACGACGGGGGAGCGAGGGAGCGTCAATTGGCAGGACAGGAAAGGGACATGAGCAGCCATCGGTAATGGGGGGCTTGCGCGGGCTCGGGAGGGGCGTGCAAGGATCGGCATCTCATGATCCGGCCAGCGACACTGCCCGCTGCCGCCCTGCGCGTGATGCGTACGGCGGCCGGGCGGCGTGCGCTGCGCGTGACGTTGCAACTGACGCTGCTGGTAGGCGGGTTGTTCGCGCTCGGCTTCCTCTGCGGGGAGCAGGCGCATGCGGCGGAGGGTGGCCCGACGGCGACGGTGACCGGGCTCGTGCCGTCGGTACCCGGCAAGGCGCCGACGGTGAGCGGGAGTTCGGGTTCGGCCGCCGCAAGGGTCGGGGGCGAGGTCGGGGCCGTCGTACGTTCGTCGGTCGACGCCGTCGTGCATTCGGTGGGAGCGGCGCGGCTGCCGCGTACGGAGCCGTCCAGGCGTCCGCTCCCCCAACACCTCCATCCACATCTGCCGCATCCCGTGTCTCGACCGGCTACCCCCCAGCCGATTGTGAGGCCGGTCGTGGACGTGGTCGGGACGGTGACCGGTGGGTTGACGAGTGGGCTGACTGACGGGCTGGCGGAGGTCCAGGCCCGGTTGCCGCACGTATCGCTCCCGGCGCTCCCGGTTCTCTCCGAGCTGCCTTCCCTGCCGACGATTCCCACGATTCCCTCCTTGCCTTCTCCGGTGCCGGTTCCCGTTCCGATTCCGGTGCCGGGCGTGGGTGGGCCCGTGGCGCAGCCGCCAAGTGCTGTTCAGGGGGCTGCAGTCAAGGGGCCGGTGGCCGGTCGAGGCGCCCAGGAGCACGCGGACGTGGTGGCAGGCCTCGCCTACGGGCCGCAGGTCACCGGTGTCGGCGTAACGGGCGGCGAGGGCGTCGCGAGGGACGTGGGCGGGCATGGCGGGCGGTCCTTCGGGCAGGCGCCCGTGCCGCAGGTGCCCGGTGGTGACTCCGGTTCGGGTGGGGCCCTGGGCAACCAGTCGGCCCTGGACAGCGGCGGGTGCCGCCACGTCGATGTGCACGCGGTGAGCCCGGACCACCGGGCGCCGTTGCGGCTCGTACCCGGCGTCGCCGCGCGTGCGGACGTGGGCGAGGCGCGGGACAGGTACCGGGACGTCTTGGTCTTCCCCGGCTAGGGAAGCCCGTTTCCCCGTAGCAGACCTGCCGTACAAGTCCCGTGATCCTAAGGACCTGACCCAAACATGCACGCAAGCACGCATCCAAGCACGCATCCAAGCACGCATACAAGCACGAACAATGACATGTCCCCCATGTCCATATCTGGCGCCACCGTCGATGTCTCCCTTGCCGTGAGCCCCTTCGGCCCGCACCCGCACCCGTCCCAGGTCAGGGGCGCCGGTGCCATCAGGGGGATCCAGGCCGCCCGCGCGGCCCGTGCCGCCTGCGCCGCGAGGGTCGTAGCCACTCCTTCGTGATCGCCTTCGCCCGCGACGGGCGTACGACTTCGTGAGGTGGTAGGACCCGGACGGCCGAAAGCCGTCGGTTTGTCCGGGCGGAACCTCGCGAATGGGGTGAGCTGGTCCCCATTGGGGTGGGGATCATCCTCCCTGCGGCCCCCAGGGGCCGTTCCCAGGGGCCTCGCCGGGCCAACCCCAGCCCGGTGAGGCCCCGCACGACCCGCTCGATGCAAGCTGCCCGAACGTCCCGTCCGCGGCACTCCGTGTCACGGACGGCGGCATCATGTGACAGGTATCACCGCTCAGGTGTGACCCTCGATTTAGGGGCCCCCTGCAAGCAGCGATAACCTGCGAGACGGACATGCCGCGCGCTCGGTCACCGTGTGCGCCTCCCTTGTGACAGCGGACGTCACGTTGCCCTTCGCGGCACGCCCACGCATCCAACGAACCGCGAGATCACTGAGGACGGAAGCGCGTGGACCTGTTCGAGTATCAGGCGAGGGACCTCTTCGCCAAGCACGATGTACCGGTGCTGGCCGGTGAAGTCATCGACACGCCTGAGGCGGCCCGCGCAGCCACAGAGCGTCTCGGTGGCAAGTCCGTCGTCAAGGCCCAGGTGAAGGTCGGCGGCCGTGGCAAGGCGGGTGGCGTGAAGCTCGCCGCCACCCCGGACGAGGCCGTCGCGCGTGCGACGGACATCCTCGGCATGGACATCAAGGGCCACACGGTCCACAAGGTGATGATCGCCGAGACCGCGCCCGAGATCGTCGAGGAGTACTACGTCTCGTACCTCCTCGACCGCACCAACCGCACGTTCCTCGCCATGGCGTCCGTCCAGGGCGGCGTGGAGATCGAGGTCGTCGCGGAGGAGAACCCCGAGGCCCTCGCGAAGGTCCCGGTCGACGCCAACGAAGGTGTCTCGATCGAGAAGGCCCGTGAGATCGTCGCCCAGGCGAAGTTCCCGGCCGACGTCGCCGAGCAGGTCGCCGAGATCCTGGTGACCCTGTGGGACACCTTTATCAAGGAGGACGCTCTCCTCGTCGAGGTCAACCCCCTCGCCAAGGTCGCCTCCGGCAAGGTCATCGCCCTCGACGGCAAGGTCTCCCTCGACGAGAACGCCGAGTTCCGCCAGCCGGACCACGCGGCGCTTGAGGACAAGGACTCGGCGAACCCCCTTGAGGCCGCCGCCAAGGCGAAGAACCTCAACTACGTCAAGCTCGACGGCGAGGTCGGCATCATCGGCAACGGCGCGGGTCTCGTCATGAGCACCCTGGACGTCGTCGCGTACGCCGGTGAGAACCACGGCGGCGTGAAGCCGGCCAACTTCCTCGACATCGGCGGCGGCGCGTCCGCGGCCGTGATGGCGAACGGCCTGGAGATCATCCTGGGCGACCCCGACGTCAAGTCGGTCTTCGTCAACGTCTTCGGCGGCATCACCGCGTGCGACGAGGTCGCCAACGGCATCGTGCAGGCGCTGCAGCTGCTCGCGGACAAGGGCGAGGAAGTCACCAAGCCCCTCGTCGTCCGCCTCGACGGCAACAACGCCGAGCTGGGTCGCAAGATCCTCTCCGACGCCAACCACCCGCTGGTCCAGCGCGTGGACACCATGGACGGCGCGGCCGACAAGGCCGCCGAGCTCGCGGCTGCGAAGTAAGGGACGAGGGACAAAACAGCCATGGCTATCTTCCTCACCAAGGACAGCAAGGTCATCGTCCAGGGCATGACCGGCTCCACGGGCATGAAGCACACCAAGCTCATGCTGGCCGACGGCACGAACATCGTCGGTGGCGTGAACCCCCGTAAGGCGGGCACGTCCGTCGATGTCGACGGCACCGAGATCCCAGTCTTCGGCACGGTCGCCGAGGCGATCGAGAAGACGGGCGCGAACGTATCCGTCCTCTTCGTACCGCCGGCCTTCTCCAAGGCCGCCGTCGTCGAGGCGATCGACGCCGAGATCCCGCTCGCGGTCGTCATCACCGAGGGCATCGCCGTCCACGACTCGGCCGCGTTCTACGCGTACGCGGTCGCGAAGGGCAACAAGACGCGGATCATCGGTCCGAACTGCCCGGGTCTGATCACCCCCGGTCAGTCGAACGCCGGCATCATCCCGGGCGACATCACCAAGCCGGGCCGTATCGGCCTGGTCTCGAAGTCCGGCACGCTGACGTACCAGATGATGTACGAGCTGCGTGACATCGGCTTCTCGTCCGCCGTCGGCATCGGTGGCGACCCGGTCATCGGCACCACGCACATCGACGCGCTCGCCGCGTTCGAGGCCGACCCCGACACCGACCTGATCGTGATGATCGGTGAGATCGGTGGCGACGCGGAGGAGCGCGCGGCGGACTTCATCGCGAAGAACGTCACGAAGCCGGTCGTCGGTTACGTCGCGGGCTTCACCGCGCCCGAGGGCAAGACCATGGGCCACGCCGGTGCCATCGTCTCCGGCTCCTCCGGTACGGCCGCGGCGAAGAAGGAGGCCCTTGAGGCCGCCGGCGTCAAGGTCGGCAAGACGCCGACCGAGACGGCCAAGCTCGCCCGCGAGATCCTGGCCGGCTGAGTTACCTGTCTGAACGTCGATGGGCTCGCTCCGTGGGTTGGAGCGAGCCCATCGATGCGTTGTCGGCCGACTGCGGGTCCGTCGTGGCTGGTCGCGCAGTTCCCCGCGCCCGTAAAAAACGCAGGCCGGCCCGTGTTTTTAGGGGCGCAGGGAATCGCTCCCCTTAAAAACGCAGGCCAGCGCACGTCTTTTAGGGGCGCGGGGAACTGCGCGACCAGCCCCCACCGGGTCGCAGCCAACAATCTACCGACTCAGCGGTGCCAGCCTCTCCGGACCACTTGTCATCCCGTTCCGCAGACGGTCCCGTAGAGAGACCTCCTCCTCGGACAAGGAACCCTGCGCCACCCGAGCCGGCACCCCCTCCACCCGTTCCCCCAACGGCACCGGTGGCTCGTAACGCGTGGGCGCAGTCCGCACCGTGAGCGTCGTCGCGCCGATGATGGCGACGGTGAACGCGATCGCGGCCCGGGTCCAGAACAGGGTGCGGCGTTCGCCGACGAAGCGCACCGTCGGCGGCTTGGCCGCGTGCAGCCGCCCCGTGGAGGCCAGTTCGGTCAGCCGTCGGTGCAGCTCGGTCGGGTCCGACAGTTCCGGGAGCCGCGCGGCGACGGCCGCGCGCGCGTGCAGCAGCCGGTTCGCGGCGGCCGGCGTGCTCGCCTCCGTCTCCGCCGCCAGCTCCGCGAGACCGAGCCCGACACCGTCGTAGAGGAGGAGGGTCCGGCGGTAGGACGGGGGGAGTCTGAGGAGTGCGGTCAGCAGGGCGCGGTCGGCGGGGGCCGGGGGTGGGGGTTCCGGGTGGCGGTATCTGGGGCGGAAGCGGTGCCAGGGGGAGAGGGCGTACTCGTAGGCGACCGAGCGCACCCAGCCGGCCGGGTCGCGGTCGACCGCCACCTCGGGCCAGCGCTGCCAGGCGGTCTGGAAGGCCCGTTCCACGGACTCCCGCGCCAGTTCGCGCCGCCCGGTCAGCAGATAGGTCTGCCGTACGAGGGAGGGCGCGCAGAACGCGTAGAGCGCGTCGAAGGCCTGAGCGGGGGTCAGGGGGGCGGGTGCCGGAGCGGTGTGCGGTACGGGGATCTCGACCACGGCGATGTCGGCGTGCCGTGGCTCCGGTTGAGCCTCCGTCACCGCTGCTTCTACCTCTGCTACATCCACCTCTTCCTCTTCCACTGCGGGGGTGTTCTCGGCCAGGTCGTCGAGCAATTTCGCGTACGCCTCCCGTTTCCGGCCGCGTGGTGTGGTGCGGCCGGTCTCCCACGCGCGCACCGTCTCGCGGCTGACGCCCACCTGCGTGGCGAGCTGAGCCTGCGTCAGGGACGCGGCCTCGCGCAGCCGTCGACGTTCCTTGGGCGGCGGGAGCGGGGTTGCAGGGGTCTGCGTCACCGGGTGCCCCCTCGTACGAAAAAGTACATAAATGTATATTGAGCGACACTTCGGAGGTTCGCCTGTTACGACGAGAAAGCGCGTGTCGTTGGGAGCATGGCGGTCGTGATGCCGATGACCCACCGCCGACCGTCGTTGTCGCCCCTGCTCACCCGGATGCGCGACCGATCCCCCGGACTGGCCGCCAGCCTCTTGGGTGGCGCGGTCGCGGCGGGGCTCGGACTCGGTTCGTTCGCCGTGCTCGTGATGGTGCTGTGGATCAGCTCGCCGTACCCCGACAGCGGACCCGGCGGCGCCCTGCACATGGCCGCCGCGCTCTGGCTGCTCGCGCACGGCGTCGAACTGGTCCGCACCGACACCCTCTCCGGAATCCCCGCCCCCGTCGGAGTGACCCCGCTGCTCCTCCTCGTCCTGCCGGTCTGGCTGCTGCACCGGGCGGCACGGGACGCGGTGCTGGGCGGGGGAGACGACGAAACTGGCACCGACATCCCGCCGGTCCCGGCCCGCACCGCCTGGACCGGCGTCGCCCTCGGCTATCTCGCCGTCGGCACCGCCGCCGCGCTCTACGCGTCCGGCGGCGAACTCTCCCCCTCCTGGAGCTGGACGGCGGTGTGCCTGCCACTGCTCGCCGCGGGCGCGGCCGGTTCCGGCGTGTGGACGGCGTACGGGCGTCCGCGTGAACCCGTGTTGAGCGTGCTGGTGCTGTTGCCGGCCGGGCTGCGGCGGCTCGTTCTCGGCCCGGAGGCCCGCGAGTCCCGGGCCCGGATCGGCACCGCGGCGCGTGCCGCCGGTATCGGTACGGCGGTGTTCGTCGGGGGCGGTGCGCTGTTGCTCACGGCATCCCTGGTCTGGCACGGCGGCGCGGCCCAGACGTCGTTCCTGCGGCTGACGGAGGCTCTGTCGGGCCGGTTCGCCGTGCTGTTGCTCTGCCTCGCGCTGATCCCGAACGCGGCGGTCTGGTCGGCGGCCTACGCTCTCGGCCCCGGTTTCGCGCTGGGCACCCACCACACGGTGGACCCCCTCTCCTCGGCCCCGGCCCCCCTGCTTCCCCCGTTCCCGCTCCTCGCGGCGGTCCCGGACGCGGGCACCGGAACCCCGCTCAACTGGCTCGCGGGGCTGGTGCCGCTCGGCGCCGGGGTGATGGTGGGGTGGTTCGTGGCACGGGTCGCGGTGGGGCAACGGGGCGATGGCGGGGGCGAGTTGGCGGAGGCGGGGGATAAGCGGGGGGTGGTCGGTGCGAGTACCGGCGCCGGTCCCCGGCAGAGGTCGACCCCGGCTTCCTGGCAGAAGTC
>NZ_JAWOAI010000352.1:0-10695 GCF_033194735.1 Streptomyces sp. W16 | reverse complement strand
GACCGCGTCGGTCCGTGAGGTGGGGGGCTTGCGGCGGCCGGCCGCGAACTGCGTCGGCCAGTCGGCGCCCGGGCCGCGGTACTCCTGCTCGGCGGCGGCCTGCAACGTCCACTGCGGGTTGTACAGGTGGGTACGGCCCAGCGCGCACAGGTCGGCGCGCCCGGCGAGCAGGATCGAGTTGACGTCGTCGTACGACGAGATCGCACCTACGGCGATCACGGCCGCGCCCGCCGGAGCGGCCACCTCGTGCCGGATCCGGTCGGCGAACGGGGTCTGGTACGAGCGGCCGTACGCCGGCTTCTCGTCCTTGGTGACCTGGCCGGACGACACGTCGACGGCCGCCGCGCCGTGCGCGACGAAGGCCCGGGCGATCTCGACGGCGTCGTGTTCGGTGTTCCCGTCGGGGACCCAGTCGGTGGCGGAGATCCGTACCGTCACGGGGCGGTCGGCGGGGAAGGCGGCGTGTACGGAGTCGAAGACCTCCAGCGGGAAGCGCAGCCGGTTCGTGAGGTCGCCGCCGTACTCGTCGGTGCGGCGGTTGGCGACGGGGGAGAGGAAGGAGGAGAGCAGGTAGCCGTGGGCGGCGTGTACTTCCAGCAGGTCGAAACCCGCGTCGGCGCCCCGGCGGGCGGCGGACACGAAGTCGGCGACCACCGCGTCCATGTCGGCCCGCGTCATCTCGCGGGGCACGTGGCAGCCCGTGCCGTAGGGCAGCGGGGACGGGCCCACGACCTCCCAGTTGCCCTCGGTGAGGGGCTCGTCAATGCCCTCCCACATGAGCCGAGTCGACCCCTTGCGGCCTGAATGGCCCAGCTGGAGACCGATCTTCGCGGTGCTGCGGCCGTGGACGAAGTCGGTGACCCGGGTCCACGCCTCGCGCTGTGTGTCGTTCCACAGGCCCGTGCAGCCCGGGGTGATGCGCGCCTCGGGGGAGACGCAGACCATCTCGGTCATGACCAGGCCGGCGCCGCCGAGCGCCTTGGAGCCGAGGTGGACGACGTGGAAGTCGTCCGGCACTCCGTCCACGGCCGAGTACATGTCCATCGGCGAGACCACGATCCGGTTCTTCAGCTCCAGGCCGCCGATGCTGAACGGCTGGAACATCGCCGGGGCGGACTCGGCCGCGCCCTGGGCTTCGGCGAAGCCGCGCTCGATCAGGTCGGCGAAGCCCGGGTCGCGGTCCTTGAGGTTGTCGAAGGTGATCCGGCGGGAACGTGTCAGGAGGTTGAAGCAGAACTGCGCGGGATCCTGCCCGGCGTAGCGGCCGATGTTCTCGAACCATTCGAGCGAGGCCTGCGCGGCGCGCTGGGTCGACTCCACCACCGGGCGGCGCTCGGTCTCGTACGCTGTCAACGCCTCCTCCACGGTGGGGTGTTCGTGCAGACACGCGGCGAGCGCGAGGGCGTCCTCCATGGCCAGCTTGGTGCCGGAGCCGATGGAGAAGTGCGCGGTGTGGGCGGCGTCGCCGAGCAGGACCACGTTGTGGTGGTGCCAGCGCTCGTTGCGGACCGTCGTGAAGTTGAGCCAGCGGGAGTTGTTGGTCAGGAGGGCGTGTCCGGCGAGTTCACCGGCGAAGATCTCGCGGATCCGGGCGACGGACTCCTCGTCGCTGACGCCGGGCGGGAACTGTGTGCCCTCCGTCGAGTTGAGGCCGGCCCTGCGCCACACGTCCTCGGCCATCTCGACGATGAACGTCGAGCCGCCGTCGGAGAAGGGGTAGCCGTGGATCTGCATGGTCCCGAACTCGGTCTGCTTGACGAGGAATTGGAACGCCTCGAAGACCCGGTCGGTGCCCAGCCACATGTACTTGTTGGTCCGCTGGTCGAGGGAGGGGACGAAGGCGTCGGCGTACTTGGTGCGCACCGCCGAGTTGATGCCGTCCGCCGCGACCACGAGGTCGTAGGACCTGCGCAGTTCGTCGATGTCCGGGGCGAGGGTGCGGTAGTGCACCGTGACGCCGAGTTCGGCCGCCCGCTCCTGGAGGATGTGCAGCAGGTCCTTGCGGGCCATCGCCGCGAAGCCCTGGCCGCCGACCGTGAAGGGGTGCCCGTCGAACTCGATGTCGATGTCGGTCCAGCGGGCGAACAGGCTCTCCATCGAGTCGTGGACGACGGTGTCCGCGTTCTCGATGCCGCCGAGGGTCTCGTCGGAGAAGACCACGCCGAAGCCGAAGGTGTCGTCGGGTGCGTTGCGCTCCCACACGGTGATCTCATGGCCGGGGTCGAGCTGCTTCATCAGCGCGGCGAGGTACAGCCCGCCCGGCCCGCCGCCCACGATCGCGATCCTCATGCCTGGTTCTCCTTCTCGACGATCTGACGCAGCAGGAAGTGCTGGAGCTTTCCGCTGGTGTTGCGGGGCAGGGCGTCGCAGAAGCGCACCGCACGCGGGTACTTGTAGGGCGCCAGCTGCGCCTTGACGTGGTCCTGGATGTCCTTGACCTTGGCCTCGTCGCCCACGACCCCCGCCACCAGGACGACGAACGCGCAGACGACCGAGCCGCGTTCGGGGTCGGGCTTGGCGACCACCGCCGACTCGACGACGTCCGGGTGGGTGTTGATCGCGGACTCGACCTCGGGACCGCCGATGTTGTAGCCGGAGGAGACGATCATGTTGTCGGTACGAGTGCGGTAGTAGAAGTAGCCGTCCTCGTCGCGGACGAAGGTGTCGCCCGTGACGTTCCAGCCGTTCACGACGTAGTTCTCCTGGCGCCGGTCGTCGAGATAGCGGCAGCCGACCGGGCCGATCACCGCCAGCCGCCCTTCGACACCGGGGCCGACCTCCGCGCCGTCCAGGTCGAGGACGGTGGCCCGGTATCCGGGGACCGGCCTGCCGGTCGAACCGGGCCTGATGTCGTCGCCGGCGGCCGAGATGAAGATGTGGATCATCTCGGTGGCGCCGATGCCGTCGATGACCTTGATCCCGGTCTCCTCGTGCAGCTGCTGCCACACCTCTTCCGGAATGTGCTCACCGGCGCTGACCGCGGCCCGCAGACCGTGCAGCCGGTCCGCCTTCCCGGCCTTGAGGATCTGCCGGTACGCCGTCGGCGCGGTCGCCAGTACGGTGACCCCCGCCTCGGCGACCAGCTCGGCGAGCGGCTCCGGCGCGACCGCCTCCGTCAGCAGCGCGCAGGCCCCGGCCCGCAGGGCGCAGACGACCAGGATGCCGAGCCCGAAGGTGAAGGCGAGGGGCGCCGTGCACGACACGAGGTCGTCGGGCCGTAGCCGCAGTGTGTGGCGGCCGAAGGTGTTGTCGATCGACAGGATGTCGCGGTGGAAGTGTGTGGTGATCTTCGGTACGCCGGTGCTGCCCGAGGTGGGTCCGAACAGGGCGATGTCGTCGGCGGCCGTGTTTACGGCCGTGAACTCCCCTGGTTTCGCCGCCACTTGGCGCGTCAGGTCGTCGGGCGCGTCGCCGCCGTACGCCACGATCGTGAGGTCCGGCAGGACCGTGTCGCGTACGGCCTCGACGTCCGCCGTGAACCGGTGGTCGACCAAAGCGACGGTCGGGCGGGTCTTCTCCACGACCGGGGTGAGTTCGCGGGCCCGCAGTGCCGCCATGGTGGTGACGACGATGCCGCCGGCCTTGAGGACGCCGAGCCAACACGCCACGACCCAGGGGTTGTTGGGGGAGCGCAGGAGGACGCGGTTGCCGGGGACCAGGCCGAGGTCCTCGGTGAGGACGTGGGCGATCTGGTTGGCGCGGCGCAGCAGTTCGCCGTAGGTCCACACCTCGCCGTCCGGTGTGCGCAGGGCCGGACGGTCGGGGCCGAAGGCGGCGGTGGGGACGTCGATGAGTTCGGTGCCGGCGTTGAGACGCTCGGGGTACTGGAGGTCGTCGGTGGTGAACTCCAGGACCGGCCACTGGGCGCGCGGCGGGAGGTGATCGCGGGCGAACGTGTCCGGATAGGCGGAGGGCGAGAGGCCCATCGGGTCCAACTGGTCCATCTGGTCCATCGGGAGATTCCTTTCCGCAGGCCGGGGGCGGGCCGTGCAGGGATCAGGAGCTGCGTGGGAGTCAAGAGCTGCGGATCAGGCCTTCCTGGGCGACGGTGGCCAGGTGGGTACCGGAGGTGGTGAAGAACCGGCCGACGGCGAGGCCGCGACCGGAGTCGGCGGCGACGGCTTCCTGGGCGTAGAGGAGCCATCCGTCCATGGGGCCCGGCCGGTGGAACCACATCGAGTGGTCGAGGCTGGCGGTGACGACTCCCGGCTGCGCCCAGGACAGGTCGAGCATGCGCAGGACGGGTTCGAGGATCGTGTAGTCGCAGACGTAGGCGAGCGCGGCGAGGTCGCGCTGCTCGTCGGTGAGGCCGTCGACGGGACGCAGCGCGTCGAACGGCCTTACCCACACGGCCTGTTGGGGTACGCGTTCGCCCTCGACCGTGAGATAGACGGGGCCGGGCACATGCCGCATGTCGAAGCTGCGCCCGCCGCTCCAGTACTCCTCGGAGGTGGCGGTCATCGTGCCGCGAGGTGCGGCGGTGTCGCGCAAGTATGCTGCCGAGCTGGGCAGTTCGGTGGGATCCGGGACGCCGGCCGGGGGCTCGGCGGCGAAGGTGGCGCCCGGTTCGCCCGCGGCGAAGTTGGCGAGACAGGTGTAGACGGGCTTGCCGTTCTGGAAGCCGCGGACCTGCCGGGTGGCGTAGCCCCGGCCGTCGCGCAGCAGCTCCACCTCGTAACGCACCTCGGCGCCGATGTCGACCGGCCGCAGGAAGTAGGAGTGCATCGAGTGCAGTGTCTTGCCCTCGACCGAGCGCATCGCGGCGGCGGCGGCCTGCGCCACCATGTCGCCGCCGTACGCCTTCGGCCACGGGCACGGCTGGGTGGTCGCCGTGAAGGCGAGGTCGAAGTGCTCGGGCTCGGCGGGGGTCAGGGCGATCGCGGCGGTGAAAGCTGCCGAGGTCGGGACGGACCGGACGCCTGCGGCGGTGGCTCGGGAGTCGGTCACGGCCGGTCCAGCCAGTCGCGCAGGTCGGCGTCCGCCACCTGTTCCAGATTGACCACGATGTTCTCCGGGGTGCGGGTCGTCATCCAGGTCAGCGGGTTGTTGCGGTCGAGATTGCACTCGACGTGCGGCATGAACGGCGGGACGAAGACCCAGTCGCCCTCCGAGAGATCGAGGTAGTCCTCGAAGCGCTCACCGAAATAGATCCGGGCCCGGCCCGACAGGACGTAGCCGCCGGTCTCCGCCTCCCCGTGGTGATGGGGGACCGAGCGATAACCCGACTCGTTGCTCACCTTCCCGAACCACAGCTTGGTGGCCGGCGTGTGCTGGACCGAGACACCGGAGATCCGGCTCGCGCCCGCGGACTGGCCGGTGGCGCCGACCTCCAGACCGGCACGGGTCACGACCGGTACGACCAGGCCGGACTCGTTGGCGTACGACGTGTTGTCGCCCTCTAGGACGTACTTGGAGAAATCGGGTTCCATGATCAGCTCCTGGAGTCGGTGAGACGGAGACGGTTGCGCAGGGTGCCGATGCCCGGGATCTCGGTCTCGACGAGATCGCCGTCGGCGAGACGGACCGGCGGGGTCATGCCCGACCCCACGCCACCGGGGGTGCCGGTGAGCACGAGGTCGCCGGGACGCAGCACCGTGAAGGTGGAGACATAGGCGAGCAGATCGGCCGCGTCGAACACCAGCGTGCGCGTGTTGCCGCGCTGCCGCTCGACGCCGTCGACCCGGCAGATCACCTCGACGCCCGCGACCGGGTCCAGCTCGTCGGGGGTGACCACCACCGGGCCCAGCGGGGTGGTGCGGTCCCACGCCTTGCCCTGGAACCACTGCAGCGTGCGCTTCTGCCAGTCCCGCACGCTGATGTCGTTCGCGACCGTGTACCCGGCGATCGCCCGTCCGGCCGTGTCCCGGTCCGCGCCCCTCAGCTCCGCCCCGACGACCACCGCGAGCTCCGCCTCCCAGTCCACGTCGAGACCGCGCGGGAGGAGCAGGTCGTCCTCGGGGCCGGTCAGCGTGTCGGCGAACTTGGCGAACAGCGTGGGGTGGTTGGGCAGCTCGCGGCCCATCTCGGTGATGTGGTCGGCGTAGTTGAGGCCGCAGCAGACGACCTTGCGCGGCGACGGCAGCGGCAACACCGGGGCAGCGCCCGGCAGTTCGGCCCCGGCGAGGCCCGCGACGCGGTCGGGGGCCGTCGTCGCCAGCAGCGCGGAGAGGTCGTCGGCCGGCAGCGCCCGCCAGCGGTCGCCGTCCAGGACGGCGGCCGTGGTGCGGCCTTCGTGGGCCACGGTGGCGAGCTTCATGGGCGGTACTCCCTCAGGTGCTCGGGGCGGCGGCCGGAGTGACCGAGCCGCGTCGGCGATATAGCGAGATTTTCACGACCGTCGAAAACAGTCAATAGATGAGTTACGCTGCCTGCACCAGCCCGTCCGAGGAGGAACCCGCAATGACGACTCCGATCCCGGTCAACCCGCCCTCGCTCCCCGCACCGAGCGGCTACTCGCACGGCACCCTGAGCGGCAACACGCTCCACCTGGGCGGACAGACAGCCCTGGACGCGGACATGCGGATCGTCCCCGGGGGTATCGTCGAGCAGTTCCGGCAGGCGTTCGGCAACGTGCTCACGACGCTGCGGGCCGCCGGCGGCATCCCCGAGGACCTGGTCAGCCTGACGATCTACCTCACCGACATCCCGGACTACCAGGCACACGGCAAGGAGATCGGGAAGGCCTGGCGCGAGCTCGCGGGCCCGGTCTACCCGGCGATGGCCGGCATCGGCACCACCGCGCTCTGGCAGCCGGAGGCGATGATCGAGATCCTCGGCGTCGCGGTCATCCCGGACGAACGGCTCATCGCCCCGGCGGAGGGGAAAGCCACCGGGGCGTGACGGATCGGCGTGTGCGGGCTTCTGGAGATGGCGGGTGCCGAGTGCTCGGGCGTAGGGAGGCGCAGGGCTGCGCAGGAGGAGGCGAGCCGCCGTCGGCCGGGCTGAGCGATGGGGCTTGTGCCGGGCGGCTGTGACGTTGTGCTGCGGGCTCCGAACACTGCGTCGTGAACACCGGAGCAACGGTCGACAACAGCGAGTTCATCGCCGGCATACACCGGCATCGCTCCGTCCTGATGGAGCACATCGGGTCGTGAGTGAGACCTGATGGATGGCCGTCGGCAGGTGAGCACCGGCCCCGAACTCGCAGGAGCCCTCGTCGCACGCCGACGGGGGCTTCTTGCAATCGCACCGCGAGAGCCGCGAGTGGTTCGGTGTCCCCGCGGGAGCCGTACGGCGACAACGACGCGAGCATTTCACGACCCCTGTCGCAGGGGTTCCGGTTCCGGTCGACGCGCGGCCATTCTGACATCCCTGCCGATCGGCACGGCTTTCAAACATTCAATCCAGTTCGGCCACCGAAATAGGCAACCCTCTTTGCCTGTGTCGCCGTTCATGCCGCCGATTCGCGGTCCTCCAGGGGCAGTTGTGTGGCGGTGTGCAAACTTTCTTCCCATATGGGAGTTTCGTGGGATTCCTTTTCGAGGTGACGTCCCGGTGTGGCTCCGGGAAATATCGAGTGTTGACATGCCCGGAGCCTGTGATTGATGATTACGACCGCGTCACGGAGTTCCGGAAGGGAATCCGAATGAGTAGGAAAATGATGTGACGAGGTAATTGCACAGCGTTTTCCGGCATCGAATTGTCGAATCTCCGGGCCGCTTTCGGCCGCCTCCCCCATGGACCGTCCCCCTTCATCGACGACCTGATGTGTGCCTCGTCTCCCGGTGAGCGTTCAGCGGTGACGGCACCCCGCGCGTCCCGGCCGCAGGCCCCGCGCCCGCCACCTCCCCTCCCGTCCCCCCCCACGGCACCCGCTCGATGGCGAGCGCGCCCTTTCCGGACCGTCGGCAGTCCGGTGATCCCGGCTTGTCGCGCCCCGATGTCACCCAGCCCCACACCGATGGGAAGGCCAGGTACCGCCGGTGCACCACACCCCCCACCCTGCCCCCGCTCCTCGCGCGTCCACCAAGACGGCCCCGCACGGCCCCGGCGGGACGCCCCGCGTCCGGCCCGCCTCCTTCGCCCAGCAGCGACTGTGGTTCCTGTCCCAACTACCGGGCGCGAACGCCGCGTACAACGAGACGATCGCCTTCACCCTGACCGGCCCGCTCGACGCCGACCTGCTGTCCCGCGCCCTCGACACACTGACGAACCGTCATGAGACGCTGCGCACGCGGCTGGTGGCCACGGAAGGGGACGTGCACCAGCACATCGACCCGCCGGGCGCCGGATTCACCCTGACCTGTGAAGACCTCACCGCCGCCGACGACGCGGACGCCCTTGTGGCCGTCCGCCAACTCGACGAAGCACAACGGCCGTTCGACCTCGAAGCCGGCCCGCTCGGCCGAGGCCGCCTGCTCGCCACGGGACCCGAACGCCACGTACTGCTCCTGACGTTCCATCACAGCATCTACGACGGCGTCTCGATGAACGTCATGATGGACGAACTCGGCCGGCTCTACGAGGCGTTCACCGCAGGCGCTCCGAACCCCCTGCCCGAACTCACGGTGCAGTACGCCGACCACACGCAGGCGCAGCACCGAGCCGTCCTCGGCGGCGGACTCCGCGCCCAGGAGGACTACTGGCGGCGCGCGCTCGACGACGCGCCGCCCGTCCTGGAACTGCCCACCGACCGTCCACGTCCGGCGGAACAGCAATACGAGGGCGGGCGGGCCGAGTTCGCCCTCGACACCGAGATCACCGCCGGACTCCGCGGCCTGGCGAGACGGCACGGTGCCACCCCCTTCGTGGCCGTGCTGACCGGATGGGCGATCCTCCTGTCGCGGCTTTCCGGGCAGGAGGACATCGTTGTCGGCAGCCCGTTCGCGGGCCGGCGCGGCCCGGGATCGGCCGGCCTCATCGGCTTCCTCGTCAACTCCCTCCCGCTGCGCGTCGATCTCTCCGGATCCCTCACCGCCGCCGAGGCACTGACCCGCACCCGCGCCGTCGTACGCGAGGCCCTCGCCCACCAGGACCTGCCCTTCGAGCGCATCGTCGAACTCGTCAACCCGCCGCGCAGCGCCTCCCGCACCCCCCTGTTCCAGACCATGCTGGCCTGGCAGCCCGACCGGCGGGACCTGCTGCACCTGCCCGGGGTCGAGGCCGAACCGCTGCCGATCGCCCACGCCCCGGCCAAGTTCGACCTCGCTCTGTCGGCGACCGAGTCCGACGGCCGTATCACCGGACACCTGGACTACGCGACCGCGCTCATCGACCCCGCCACCGCCCGGCGCTGGTCCAGCCATCTCCGGCAGCTGCTCACCGACATGGTCCGCCACCCCGAACGGGACATCCGGGCACTGGAGTTGATGGAACCGCAGGAACGCCTACGGGTGCTTCTCGACGGCGACGCCACGCGGTCCGACCCCGCCGCCCGGCCCGACCCGGCGGAGGCCGCCCTGCGTTCGGCGTCCGGACTCGTCGAACTCTTCGAGACACAGGTCCGCGAGCGCCCCGCACAGACCGCGGTCGTCGACCGGGACGGCGCGCTGGACTACGCGGCACTCGGCCGCCGCGCCGACCACCTCGCGCACGCCCTGATCGCCCGGTCCGTCCGCCCCGGTGACGTGGTGGGCCTGCACGCCAAACGCTCCCGCGACCTGGCCGTCGGCATCCTCGGCATCCTCAAGGCGGGCGCCGCCTACCTCCCGCTCGACCCGGGCCAGCCCGCCGAACGCCTCGCCCGCATGATCGAGGACGCCGACTGCCCCCTGGTGCTGAGCGACCACGACAGCACCGAACGCGCCCCGGAATGGCTCGACTTGGACGAGGTGGAGGCCGAAGGAGCGACCCGGCAGGGACCACCGGCAGACATCGGCCACACGCCCGACCGACTCGCCTACGTGATCTTCACCTCCGGGTCCACGGGACGTCCCAAGGGCGTCGCCGTGGAACACCGCAGCGTCCTCGACCTCTTCGCCACCTGGCACGCCCGCATGGGCACCGCCCCCGGCGAGGCCGGCTCCGCCTGGTCCGGCATCGGCTTCGACGCCTCGATCCACGAACTGCTGCTGCCCCTGACCACCGGCGGCGAACTCCACATCGTCCCCGAGGAGTTGCGCGGCGACCCCGAGGCCCTGCTGGCGTGGATGCGCGAACACGCGGTGACCCAGGCGTTCCTGCCGCCCGCCTACGTCAAGTGGATCGACGAGGATCCCGCCGTACGACTGCGCGGGCTCCAACTGCGCACGCTGCTCACGGGAGTCGAGTCGCTCACCGAAGCCGCGCTGCACCGCATGACACAGCACCTCCCCGGCCTGCGGATCTGCTTCGGATACGGCCCCACCGAGGCGACCCTCTACAGCACCGCCTACTACGACCCCCGCCCGCTGGAACGGCCGTGCCCCATCGGCCGCCCGCTGCCCGGCACCCGGATGTACCTGCTCGACGGCCGACTGGAACCCGTCCCGCCCGGAGTGGTGGGCGAGGTCTACCTCGGCGGAGCGTCGCTGGCGCGCGGCTATCTCGGCCGCCCCGACCTCACCAAGGAACGCTTTCTGCCCGACCCGTTCGTGCCCGGCGAGCGGATCTACCGCACCGGGGACCTCGCCCGCCGGCTGTCGGACGGCCAGGCCCACTACCTCGGCCGCGCCGACGACCAGGTCAAACTGCGCGGATTCCGGATCGAGCCCGCCGAGGTCGAGGCGGCGCTCACGGCCCTGCCCGGAGTGCGGGAAGCGGCGGTCCTCGTCGACC
>NZ_JAWOAI010000351.1:0-10743 GCF_033194735.1 Streptomyces sp. W16 | reverse complement strand
CCGGGACCGGCCGACTGGTGAGGTGCACGTCCTGGGCGGTCTGCACGACGGCCTTGATCTCGTTGGGCTCCGCGAGCGTGTGATGGGCGCTGCCCCGCTCGCGTGCCGCCGCGACCGCGCGCCGGGCCTGCTCGACGGAGACGTCTCCGTCGATCCGTATCTCGTACGACAGCCTGGCCGGGCCGCCGTCCGAGGTGAACTCGACGCAGGGCAGCACCTCGACGAGAGCGGGCCCGCACCCTTCGCCGGTCAGGTGGGTGACGACGCTGTCCGCCACGGACGCGCCGAGCGCCACCAGCAGGGACCCGACCGGATCGAGGCAGTCACCGCCGGCGGAAGGGCCCCAGCGCTGCTCGATACCGAAGGCCCGGGCGACCCTGGTGGACCCCAGCCGCATCGGTTCGGTGTGCACCCGGCAGCGGTCGGGGGACGTGGGGTGCGCCACCACACCGATGCTGAGCTGCGCCTCCCACGAGTCCTCACGGATCTGCTCGGCCAGGGCCTGCCTGGCGCGCAGATCGATGCCGTTCAGCATCGTTCTCCTCCGTTCCCGCTCTGGGCGAGGCAGGTGTCCAGAGCGCGCCGAAGCCCGCGCAGCAGGCCGTCGCAGTCCTCGACACCCACCGACAGGCGCACCAACTGCCGGGAGACGCCGGCCTCCCGGCGCACCCGCTCGCTCAGGTGGGCATGCGTGGTGCGGGCCGGGACCCGGGCAGCGGTGGCGAGTGCCGTGCCGTCCGAGCGGCAGGCGTTCAGCACTCCGGAGAGGTCCCGGATCTCGGGCCGGACCTCGAAGGACAGCAGTCCGCCGAAACCCTGATGGGTCTCCAGGGCCCAGGGAGCCTCGTCGAACGACGGACGGTGCACCGTCCGTACGGCGGGGTGTTCGCGCAGTGCCGCGGCGACCCGCTCCGCGTCCCGCCGCTGGGCCGCCAGGCGCAACTGCAGGGTGGGCAGGGAGCGTTCCAGCAGGTGCGCCGACCAGTTGTCGACCTCGCCGCCGAAGCGCGCGCACTGCTCCTGGATCCGCGGCAGGTACCGGCCGATGCCGGTCACCAGGGCGGCCTCCACGTCGCCCCAGGCGTCCAGATAGGGAGAGGTGTTCTCGACGACGACCACCGCGCCGGTCTCCAGGGGCCGCAACTGCGCGGGCGACAGGGCGGTGTTGTCGACGACCAGCAGCAGGTCGTTCATCTGGGCGTGGATGGCGATGTCGTTGAGCGGATACAGCCGCATCAGCGGATCGCTCAGCGACTGTGTGTACACGACCTGCGTCGCGGGTTCCACGGCCGCCGTCACCGCGTCCAGATCGGTGCAGTCGACGAACGTGACCGTCCGTCCGAGGCCGGTGAGCTCCTCGGTCAGGACACCGCGCAGCGGGTCGCAGGTCTGGTCCGAGGCGACGATGTGGCCCCCCGGATTGGTCAGTGCGAGCAGTACGGCCGTCGTGGCGGCCACATGGCCCGGCACCAGCAGCGCCGCCTCGGCTCCGTGCAGCGCGGCGAACGCGTCCTCGACCCTGCGCCTGGCTCCGCGGGAGCTCGGCGACGCCGTGGACGGTGCGGTCGTCTCAGTGGTCTGTCGCATGGTCACCGCCGGCACACGGGCGCGTCGGAGAGGCCGATGCGCTGGTGGAAGTAGTGGAAGATGATCTCTTCGTGCAGCGCTTCGCCGTCCAGGGTCGGCTGCAGCGCGGTGCCGTCGTTGACCTTCTCGACGAGCCCGCGCTCCAGCAGCTCGGTGAACGCGGAGGCGAAGGGCTCCATGGTGAGCAGGTCGGCACCGAAGCGCTGCCGGTAGCGGTCGAGGACGATCGGCTGGTTGGCCTTGAAGTTGAAGCCGAGCGCGGTACCGATGGCCTTGTGCCCGGAGAGCCGCCGGCCGAAGTTGAGCGGCAGGCCCTCGTTGTTCTGCATGAAGGAGACGTACTTGCTGATGTCGGTGATGTTGTGCGTCTGGAGGAACTCCTCCTGGTCGCCGGTCAGCCAGCCGTAGGCGCCGGGACCGTACGCGATCATGGTGTTGTAGTGCTCCCACTTGTTCTTCGACGTCTGCGGGATGTTTCCGCCCTCGTACGTCCCCGGGCGGCTCCACCAGCCGCAGGGGCTCGGGTGGTAGCCCTGCTCCAGGAGGACCTCGACGGCCTCCTGCCGCATCGCGTATGTCGAGTCCAGGTCAGGGAACCGGCCCTCGGTGATGAGGCGTTCACGGACGGCCGGGTTGTTCCAGACCGCCCGGTTGCCGATGCCCATCTCCTCGCGGTCCGCGTTGCGCAGCCGGTAGATAGTGATGGTCGGGACACCGAGATCGGTGAGGATCCGCATGTCGCGGCGGACCGACTCCGGGGTCTGGTACGGCAGTCCGAACATCATGTCGACGTTGAAGGGGCAGCCCGTCGCGAGCAGGTTCTCCACGGCCTCGATGGACTGGGCCGAGGAGTGACGGCGCTTGGTGAAGTCGTTCACCTCGTCCTGCAGGGACTGCACCCCGAGGCTGAACCGGTTGAAGCCCAACTCCCGTGCCGTTTCCAGGTGGTGGCGCTGGAAGTTCTCGGGGTTGCCCTCGATGTTGAACTCGACGTTGTCCGCGAGGTCGTAGTTCTCGCGCACGTGCCGGACCAACGGCTCGACGAAGTCGGGGCTGTTGAGCAGCAGGGCCGCGGTGCCGCCGCCGATGTAGAAGGACTCGACGGACGCCCGGGGTATCCAGTCGAAGCGGTCCAGATAGCGGCGGGACTCCTCGATCAGCAGCTCGGACCAGAGGCTCAGCGCGGAGTCCTCCTTGCCGCGTGGCACCAGCCGTTTGACGTAGTTGCAGAAATGACAGATGTAGTTGCACAGGGGCAGGTGGAAGTACAGGTGCGCCGGGTGCCCGGCCCCGGGGAACGCGCCGTACTCGGCGGCGAGTTCGTCGCTGCCGAGCCGGTCGCCCTCGTTCGAGGTGACGTTGATGTTGTACTCGTCGCGAGGGATCTGCAGCTGCGGGTTGCGGTCGAGAAGGCGGCCGAGGTTGAGTTCGAGGTCGACCGGGGTGGTGCCGTTGCCGGTGGCGAGGATGGACATGGTGGTCTCCTTGGCTGTGGACGGAACCCGTGCCGGCTTGTGGCCGGATCAGGGCAAGAAGCCGGAAGCGTCAGAAGTAGTAGGCGGACATCGCCTCGTGGAGCCATGCGGGTTCCCGTACGGCCTCGATGTCCGGCTGGAAGAGGCGCTGGTACGGCTTGACGTCGAGGACCGGGGTGCCGTCCAGTGCGTCGAGTGCGCGTACGTGCAGGGTGAGGCCGTCGACGCGGACCAGTTCGCAGCGGGAGACGCCGAGCCGGTTGGGGCGTTCCTTGAGCCGCTGGGCGAGGATGCCGAGCCGTGGCAGGTCCGTACGGCCCCTGGGGTGGACCGCCCCGGTGACCGCGTCCGACTCGGGGACGAGATGGAAGTGGAAGACCACTTCGAGATGCGAGAACTGCTCCAGACCGGTCACGGCCTCGGGCTGCAGCACCGCGGGGTCCAGCTCGATGAGCGAGGTGACCCCGCCCCAGTGATCGTGCCGGGGCACGGTGCGGGGGGAGCGGACGACGCCGATCGGCCGGACGCCGTAGGAGGTGGTGGTCGCGTCGGGTTCCTGTTCCTGCTGTCGGGGCATGGTGCGGACGTTTCCTTTCCGGACGAGGACGGTCAGGTCAGGGGCGTGACCGTGTTCAGGAGGTCGACCTGCTCCCGCAGCCGGCGGCCCAGAACCTCGACCTGGCCGGGCTCGACCATCGTGAAGTGGTCGCCCGGTACGTCGCAGACCACCGCGCGGGCGGCGACGTCCCCCCACCCGAGGTCGTCGGGGAGCGTGCCGCCCTCCAGAGAGCGGTCCGTCACGCGGAAGACGGTGACGGTGCCGTCGTAGGGCTTGATCCGGTAGGCCGCGAGGGCGTCGAGGTTGAACTGGTACATGTCGATCATGCGGCGCAGCCGGTCGGCGTCGAAGTCGGCGGGCATCGTGCCCGCGGCGACGGCCCGCCGCACCAGCTCCGCGGCCCGGGTGTCCGGGTCGAGACCGCGCAGCCAGTCGATGTCCACGTCGAGCTTGAGTCCGCGCCAGAGCAGGGCCCGCAGGGCGAAGTCCGGGTCACCGCTGGGTTCGACGGTGATGCGGGTGTCGAGCAGCCCGACGAGGCCCACCCGCTCGCCCCGTTCCCTCAGCCGGCGGGCGGTCTCGTAGGCCAGGAGGCCGCCCATGGAGTAGCCGATCAGATTCCATTCGGCGCCCTCGGGATGGACACCGCGAAGCTGCTCGATGAAGGCTTCGGAGATCTCCTCGATCGAGGTGAGGGGCTCCTCGCCGGGCAGCAGACCGACCGACTGCACGGCCCAGAAGGGCTGGTCCCGCCCCATGGCGCGGGCGATGGGCGGATACAGCAACACGGTCCCCGACACGGGCGGCAGGGCGTAGACGGGACTGCCGCCCGAGCCGGCCTGGATGCGCACCAACTGGCCCGAACTGCCCGCAGTGCCGCGGCGGATGATCTCGGCGAGCTCCGCGACGGTGGCCGCGGACAGCAGGTCGGCGGCGCTCAGATCGACCTGGAAGAGCCTGCGCACCTCCACGGTGAGCCTGATGGCGAGCAGCGAGTGGCCGCCCAGCGAGAAGAAGTCGTCGTGGATGCCGATGTCGGTGCGGTTGAGCAACCTGCGCCACACATCGGACAGTTGGAGCTCGATGCCGTCGCGGCCGAGGCCGGTGGACGGCACGGCGGTTTCCCAGTTGACCATCGTGTTTCCCCCATCAGGTGATGTCGGTTGTCGGGGCCCCGAGGCGCTCAGGCGGCGGTGACCGGCGTCGCACCGGCCGCGTCCGCGATGGCCCGGCGCTTCTGGGCCCACCGGACCGCCGGTGCCATCGACAGCCCTCCCACCAGGAACACCGCGCCGAGCACCAGCCAGCCGGGCCTGCCCCAGTCGATGAGGAGCAGGGTCAGCGAGACCGGGCCGAACATCTGGACGGCGGCTATCCCGGTGTTGAACAGGCCCTGGTACTGGCCCTGTTTGTCCGCGGGAGCGAGTTCGTAGCCGATCAGCCAGGAGCCCGCCGACTGCACCATCTCGCCGTGGACGTGCAGAGCCGCGGCCACCACCAGCACCGCCGTCGCCGTCACCGCACCGCGGCCGGCCGACAGGGCGAAGGCGGCGCAGCAGGCGAGCAGGACCACGCCCGCCACCCGGAAGGCGCGGACCGCCGGTTCCAGGGCGTCGATCTTCTTGGTGACGGGCACCTGAAGGGCGACCACGGCAAGGGTGTTGAACAGCAGCAGGACGGCGGTGAGCGAGTGCGGTGCGTCGGTGTGCAACGCGATCCAGAGCGGGAGGATCACCTCCAGGATCGGGATGTGCAGCAGCATCACCATGTTGATCAGGGCGAGAACCGCGTAGGGCGTGTCGCGCAGCACCGCCAGCCGCGGCTCACCCGGCGGGCGCTCCGGCGAGGGCGGCACGGCGGGCAGCCGCAGGAACAGCAGTCCGCACACGACGAAGCTCAACGCGTTCCCGGCGAACGTGAGTTGATAGGCCGCCTTGGTGTCCCACAGCAGGGCAAGACCGCCCAGCGCGGCTCCCACCGACACACCGGCGTTGGTGACCACCCGGACCTTGGCGCGCACGCGCACCAGACTCTCGCCGCTCAGCACCGCCGGAATCAGCGCCTGGCGCGCCGCGTGCGCGCCGCGCTCGAAGAGCGCGTACAGGAAGGCGATGACGACGAACAAGGGGTACGAGTCGGTCATGAGGTACGCGGCCGTGGCGAGGCCGGCCAGCACCAGGAGCGCCGCCGCGGTGCCGCGCGGGCCCCTGCGGTCGGCGAGGTGGCCGAAGGGGACTCCGGCGAAGAGGCCCGCGATTCCGGCGATACTGAGCCCGAGGCCCAGCTCGGCCGGTGAGAAACCGACGATCCGGATGAAGTAGAGCGCGGAACACGTCAGGAACACGCCGTTTCCGACGGAGTTGGCGAGCGTTCCGAGCACCAGGGTGCGCGCGGGCCCCTCCTCGATGAAGGAGGATTTCATGGCGTTTCTTTCTCTTCGTGCGATACGGGGAAGTGGTCGCGGTAGAAATCGCGCATCACGGAGGTGATCTCGTCCGTATTGCGATGGCAATCGGCGTGCGAGCCCCCGATGAATTCCAGCCGCAGGGACGCGCTGTCGCGCCGGGACAGGCGCTCCCGCTCGTCGGCCAGGATGTTCCGGCTCTCCGCCGCCGCCAGCACCAGGACGGGAATGCCCAGCCGCTCCAGCAGATCCGGAAGGTGCCCGAAGTCGTAGGTCCAGCGCAGCAGACTTCCCTCGGCCCACTCGTCCGCCACGTGCAGGGCGGGGTGTGCGTCGAAGGACTGGTCGATCACGACCAGGCTGCGGACCCGGGACGCACCCCAGGTGACCGCGGACACGGCCGCCACGAGGCCGCCGTACGAGTAACCCACCAGGTGCAGCTCGCCGGGGAGGGCGTCGGCGAAGCGGTGCACATCGGCGGCGAAGTCCAGCACCGAGTACCCCCAGGCGGGCCGGTGGCTGTCGCCGTGGCCGCGCAGCGAGGGGTGGACGGCCACCGAGCCAGGCGGGCAGAGCGCGTCACCGACCGGCCGCAACTGCCCCTTGTCACCGCCGAATCCGTGCAGCAGGAGCATGCTTCCCGGCGCTCCGCCGGCTCCGGGCAGCCCGGGGACGGCATCGTGGTCCAGCAGCTCTATGCCGCTGCCGTGTCCTGCCAGAAGCGGTCTGGGAAGAATTGGTGCTTCCTGTTTGAAGGCCCTCATCGAACAAACCCCCTCGAATGTCCGGCCGACCCGGCCCCAGTAAGGTTCACGATCGATGGCCCGTGAAGTCAACGCCGGTCACCGTCCCCGGAACCGGGTACGTGACACCAGGTATGAGGGGCCCGTATATCTGCTGAGGGCTGCCGCGAATTCGGTCGCCCGGGTTTCTTCCCACCGGCAGATCTGGAGGGCCTTCCATGGGAGTCGGACTCATACACCAGGCCGTCGCGCACCAGGCCCGGACGGCGCCCGAGGCCCTCGCGGTGGTGGACGGTGACAGCCGCCTCGACTACGCGACGCTCGACGCGGTGGCCGACGACTGGGCGGCACACCTGGCAGCGGCCGGGGCCGGGCCGGGCACACTGGTCCCGGTGCTCCTGCCGCGATCCGCCCGGTTGTACGTCGCGTTGCTCGCGGTGCTCAAGTGCGGCGCCGGCTATGCGGCCCTGGACCCCAGATGGCCGCGGGAGCGGATCGACGGCGTACTGGGGCAGCTGGACGCTCCCGTGCTGGTGACGGACCTGGAGGAGACGTCCGCACGGCAGCCGGTGTGGCGGCCCCCGGCCGACCTGTCGGCTCCCGGCGGCGGGGGCGGCGGATTCCGCGCGTACGAAGGACCGGCGGACGTGGCCGCGGCGGTCTTCTTCACCTCCGGCACCAGCGGTACACCCAAGGGCGTGGTGTCACCGCACGCGGCCACCACCCGTCTCTTCACGACGGACGGGCCGCTCGCCTTCGGCCCCGGCACCGTCATGCTGCAGGCCGCCCCGGCGGCCTGGGACGCCTTCTCCCTCGAACTGTGGGGCATGCTCACGACCGGCGGCACCTGTGTCACGGCCAGGGACGACTACCTCCTGCCCGACACACTGCGGCAGGCGATCGACACCTGCGGGGTCGACACCGGCTGGCTGACGGCCTCTCTCTTCAACCTCTTCACCGAGATCGACCCGGACTGCTTCCAGGGCCTGCGACGCCTCTACATCGGCGGCGAGAAGCTGTCGACCGCTCACGTCGGCGACTTCCTCGACCGACACCCCGGGATCCGGCTGCTCAACGGGTACGGCCCGGTGGAGAGTTGTGTGTTCGCCACCGTCCATCCCATCGCCGCGCGCGACTGCGACGCGGAGTACGGCGTTCCCATCGGCCGAGAGGTCCCCGGCACCGCGGTGTACGTACTGGACGACACCGGCCGGGTGTGCCCACCCGGTGTCGTGGGCGAACTGTGTGTCGGCGGGGCCGGCCTGGCGCTGGGATATCTCGGCGACCCCGCCCTGACCGAAGCCCGCTTCCAGGAAGCCCGGGTCGCCGACGCCCACCCGCGCCTCTACCGGACGGGCGACCGCGGTCTCCGCGGCGCCGACGGCGTCCTCCGCTTCACCGGCCGCACCGACCGGCAGGTCAAGATCCGCGGCTACCGCATCGAGCCCGAGGAGATCGAGGCGCACGCGGCCGGACTGCCGGGGATCACGCACTGCGTGGCCGTCGCCGTACCCGGACGACTGGGCACCTACGAACGGCTCGCGCTCTTCTACACCTCCTCCACCGACGACTCCGACGCCACCGACGGCGCGGAGGACGCGGATAACGCTGACAACTCCGTGCTGTTGCGTCGTTCGCTCGGCCGGCTGCTGCCCGCCCACGCGGTGCCGGACGTCGTACGGCGTGTGGACCGGCTGCCGGTCACCGCCAACGGCAAGGTCGACCGTTCCGAACTGCTGGCCCTGCTTCCAGGCTGACCGTTCCCCGTTCCCCGCTCGCCAAGAGCAAGAACCCGTACCCTCCCCCCGCCACAGAGAGGCGCTGTTCCATGCCCGTCATCACCCTCATGTCGCCCGACCCGAGCCCGGGCGGCACCGGCCTGGCGCAGGTCGCCAAGGCGGTCACCGGGCTGCTGCGCATTCCAGTGGAGCACTGCTGGGTGACCTGGCAGCAACTGGACGCCGACGCGTCGCACCGCCCGGAGTGGCAGCGCGCAGCCGCGGGCTCGCGCGCCCCCATCGGCTTCGTCACCTGCAAGGAGACCTATCCGCAGGAGACCGTGGAGCGGCTGTTGCGGCTGCTGCGCGACGAGCTGAGCACACTGCTCGCTGTGCCCGGCGACGAGGTCTATCTCGCCGTGCACCGGGCCGTACCGGGCGAGTTGCTGGTCCGGGGAGACGTCTGGGCGGGAGACGGGCAGACCTCGGCCGGGGTGGTGTCGTACCCGGTGGGCCGGGTGGTCGGTGGCCGGGCGGAGGTCCGGGACGACGACTGGGGCGGGGTCGAGGCGGTGATCCGGCTGGACGGGGACCGGTTCGGGCCGGACGCGCTGGCCGGCCTGGACGCCTTCTCCCACCTGGAGGTCGTCTACCACTTCGACCGGGTCCCGGTGGAGAAGATCGAGACCGGCGCCCGCCATCCCCGGGGCAACACCGACTGGCCCCTGGTCGGCATCTTCGCCCAGCGCGGCAAGAACCGCCCCAACCGCATCGGCGTCTCCCGCTGCCGCCTCCTGCACACCGACGGACTCGACCTCCACGTCCAGGGCCTCGACGCCGTCGACAACACCCCCGTCCTCGACATCAAGCCCTACATGACCGAATTCGGCCCCCAGAACACCACCACCCAACCCACCTGGGCCACCGACATCATGCGCCACTACTACTGACAAGCCTTCCGCCGACGGGGCGATACTCCAGCACGACCTCGCCGATGCCGATGCTGATGCCGGCGCCGCGTGCTGCCTGAACTCCCGCTTCAGTACCCGGACTTCGCCGCATGGCAGCACTCGCCACCGCAACGCGAGGACCAGGACGGGCAGTTGACCTGTGGGGCCCGCCGGGTCGTACGGACACTCGTGGCCAGTGCGGCCGGCGCGCTCATGAACACGGCGTAGGTCACGAACGCCCCCCGCGCGCCCAGGACTTGGAGCAGAGTGCCGGCGGCCAGTGACCCGAGCGGGATCGCTCCCCAGACGACCAGCCGGGCGGCACCGACGGTTCTGGCCTGGAGACGGTCGGGCGCGAGCGCGTAACGATACGACGAGAGGACCACGTTGAAAGCCGGCTCGGGCAGTGCGGTCACCGCCACGACCGCGCCGAGCGCCAGTGGTGAGCGCGGCGACACCAGAGCTGCCGTACCGCCGGCCCATACCCAGAGCGTCCTGAGCACCAACAGCCTTGGCGGGACGCGTCGTTGCAGCCAGGGAGCGGCGAAGGCGCCGACGATCGCCGCGCCGCCGGGCAGCGCCGGCATCACACCGATCAGCGTGCAGCGGGCTGCTTCGATGCCCGCTCGGTGCAGTTGCCGCCAGATCTTGCGGACCCCGTAGACGCCGTAGTTGTCGGCGGCGTAGCAGGTGCTGGTCGCGATCTTCAGTCCGTGACCGGAGAGCACACGGCAGACCGGCTCGATGCCGAACACCTTCTTGAACTCGTCGATTGTGGACCACGCGATCGTCGCGGTACCGCTGACCAGCGACAACTGACACCCCGACAAGTGCGTCGGTCTCCGAAACGGCCCCGAGCATTCCTGCAGAACATGCCGGCGCGCCGCGAAGATCCGAGATCCCCGACAGAGTCATTCCGAAGGTGTGCTCGGGGTGTGCACCAGTTGCACCGAAGGCCCGAGAAACAGCCCATCCACCGTCAAAAGGGCACCGCAAGCTGGAGTGTGCGGGTGAGCGCGGCCTCGGTGCGGTTGCGGACGCCGAGTTTCGACAGGATGTGCGACACATGCACGGCGACGGTGCGGTCGCTGATGAACAGGGACCGGGCGATCTGCCGGTTGCTCGCACCCTTGGACAGCAGGGCGAGCACCTGTGACTCGCGTTCCGTCAGGTCGAACCGGCTGCGGAGAGCGACGGACCGGCCCCGCTGGGCGAGATGGTGCGTCAGCCGGCCGCGCTCCGCCAGTTCCTCGGCCAGACGCAGCAGCGGTGCCGCGCCGAGCGGACCGGCCAGACTCGCGCAGGCC
>NZ_JAWOAI010000350.1:0-10770 GCF_033194735.1 Streptomyces sp. W16 | reverse complement strand
CCGCGGCCGTCCGCTGCTCGGGGCCGGCGCCGGGGCGGGCCTCGGCGCGGACCGTCATGTGGTCCATCCGGCCGCGGCGGGTCAGCTGGATCGTGAAGTGCGGGGCGACGGCGGGGGTGCGCAGGATGATCTCCTCGATCTGGCTGGGGAAGACGTTCACGCCACGCAGGATGATCATGTCGTCGGAGCGGCCGGTGATCTTCTCGATCCGCCGGAAGGCCGGGCGGGCCGTGCCCGGCAGCAGCCGGGTCAAGTCGCGGGTGCGGTAGCGGATGATCGGCAGCGCCTCCTTGGTGAGGGAGGTGAAGACGAGTTCGCCGCTGTCACCGTCGGGAAGCACCTCGTCGGTGAACGGGTCGACGACCTCAGGGAAGAAGTGGTCCTCCCACACATGGAGGCCGTCCTTGGTCTCCACGCACTCCTGTGCCACACCGGGGCCGATCGCCTCCGACAGGCCGTAGATGTCGACCGCGTGGATGTCCATGCGCCCCTCGATCTCGCGGCGCATCTCCTCCGTCCACGGCTCGGCGCCGAAGATGCCCACCTTGAGGGAGCTGGTGCGCGGGTCGATGCCCTGGCGCTCGAACTCGTCGAGGAGGGTGAGCATGTAGGACGGGGTGACCATGATGATCTCGGGCTCGAAGTCCGTGATGATCTGCACCTGGCGGGCGGTCATGCCACCGGAGGCGGGGATCACGGTGCAGCCCGCGCGCTCGGCGCCGTAGTGCGCGCCCAGACCGCCGGTGAACAGCCCGTAGCCGTACGACACATGGACCTTGTGACCGGGCCGGCCGCCGGCCGCGCGGATCGAACGGGCCACCACGTCCGCCCACATGGAGAGGTCGTTCTCCGTGTAGCCGACGACCGTGGGGCGGCCGGTGGTGCCGCTGGAGGCGTGGACGCGCCGGACCTGGTCCATGGGGACGGCGAACATGCCGAAGGGGTAGGTGTCCCGCAGGTCGGCCTTGGTGGTGAAGGGGAACCGGGCCAGGTCCTCAAGGGTGTGACAGTCGCCGGGTTTGACACCGGCCTCGTCGAACTTGCGGTGGTACAGCTCCACGTTGTCGTAGGCGTGCCGCAAAGTGGCCTGGAGCAGGCCGAGTTGGTGCGCGCGCAGCTCCTCGCGGGTGAGGCGTTCGGCGGCGTCCAGCAGCCCTTCGGGGAGCGGTTCGCCCAGGCGCGGGCGCGCGGACGCCGAAGCCGGTGCGGCCACCGGGGCCGTCGGGTCGCTGCTCATGGAGACTCCTTCGTCTTCTTGCTGTCGATACTGCGGCTGCGCCCGCGGAACTCCGCGATCACCCGGTCGCCGCGTTGCACGCTCACGTCGTAGATGCCACTGCGGCCGAACCGGGTGCGCTCGCGCGCGGTCGCCACCAGGACGTCGCCCTCGTACGCCGGGGCGACGAAGTCGATGTCGGCCGCCGCGGCCACGGTCACCGGGCCGTGGCTGTTGCAGGCACAGGCGAAGGCGGAGTCGGCGAACAGGAACAGATAGCCGCCGTGGGCGGTCCCGTGTCCGTTGACCATGGCCGGGGTCACGGTCATACGGAGCACGGCGGTCCCTTCGCCGTGCTCGACGAGCTCGATACCGAGAGCCCGGGACGCCTCGTCCGCGGCGAACATCTTCCCCGTCGGACCGGAGGCCGTGTTTGTGGCCTGCGTCATTTTCCACCACCTTGTGGACCGACCGAACATTCGGTTAGCGTGCGGCACGGCCAAGTAATCCAGCATCACCACTGCCTGTCAAGAGGTGGAACGCATGCCCCAGACCAGCTCCGAGCCGTCCTCCGGCGAGGTCTATCTCGTCGACGGGGCCCGCACCCCGCAGGGCCGCTACGGCGGTGCCCTGGCCTCCGTACGGCCCGACGACCTCGCGGCGCTGGTCGTCGGCGAGGCGGTCCGCCGCGCCGGGATTCCGGGCGAGGAGGTGGACGAGGTGATCCTCGGTGCCGCCAACCAGGCCGGCGAGGACAACCGGGACGTGGCCCGGATGGCCGTCCTGCTGGCCGGGCTGCCGCACACCGTGCCCGGCTACACCGTCAACCGGCTCTGCGCCTCGGGACTGACCGCCGTGGCCTCCGCCGCCCAGGCGATACGCGCCGGAGAGGCGGACCTCGTCGTCGCGGGCGGGGTCGAGTCGATGACCCGCGCGCCGTGGGTGATGGCCAAACCCGGCACCCCGTGGGCCAAGCCGGGGGAGGTGCACGACACCTCGCTGGGCTGGCGCTTCACCAACCCGCGTTTCGCCGCCCAGGACACGCTGTCCATGGGCGAGACGGCCGAGGAGGTCGCCGCGCTCGACGGCATCACCCGCGCCGACTCCGACGCGTTCGCGCTGCGCAGCCATCAACGGGCGGTCGCGGCACAGGAGTCGGGCCACTTCGACCGGGAGATCGTGCCGGTCGCGGTGAAGGGCGGCGAGGTGACCCGCGACGAGGGCCCGCGCCCCGGCACCACGCTGGAGAAGCTCGGCTCCCTGCGCACCATCTTCCGCGAGGGCGGCATCGTCACCGCCGGCTCCTCCTCGCCGCTGTCCGACGGCGCCGCCGCCCTGGTGGTCGCGAGCGGGGCCGCGGTCCGGCGCCACGGGCTCACCCCCAGGGCCCGGATCATCACCTCCGCCTCGGCCGGAGTGCAGCCCCACCTCATGGGTCTCGGCCCGGTACCCGCCACCGAGAAGGCCCTCGCCCGCGCCGGATGGGGCACCGGCGACCTCGACGCCGTCGAACTGAACGAGGCCTTCGCCGCCCAGGCGCTCGCGGTCACGCGCCGACTCAAGCTCGACGAGGACAAGGTCAACGCCGACGGCGGCGCCATCGCGCTCGGCCACCCCCTCGGCTGCTCCGGCGCCCGCATCCTGCTCACCCTGCTCGGCCGGCTTGAGCGGGAGGACGGCCGCCGGGGTCTGGCCACGCTGTGCGTGGGCGTCGGGCAGGGCGTCGCGATGCTGGTGGAGCGGGTGTGAGCGCCCCCGTGCGGTACGAGACCCTCCTCGTCGAGGAGCGCGCGGACCGCGTCGTCGTCACCCTGCACCGCCCCGACGCCCGCAACGCCATCAGCGGGCTGATGATCCGCGAACTGCACGCCGTCTGCGACCAGTTGGAGCAGGATCCGAAGCTGCTTCTGCTCACCGGTCATGGCGGGGTTTTCGCGGGCGGCGCCGACATCGCGGAGCTGCTGACGCGCGGTCGGGACGAGGCGCTGCAGGGCATCAACAGCCGGTTGTTCGAGCGCGTACGCCGACTGCCGATGCCGACCCTCGCCGCGGTGGACGGCTGGGCGCTGGGCGGCGGCGCGGAGCTGTCGTATGCCTGTGATCTGCGGATCGCCGGTCCGGACGCAGTCTTCGGCAACCCGGAACCCGGCCTCGGTATCCTCGCCGCGGCCGGTGCCTGCTGGCGGCTGCCGGAGCTGGTCGGCGAGTCGGTGGCCAAGCAGGTGCTGCTCGCCGGACGGAACCTCGACGCGGCGGCGGCGCTGGCCGCAGGGCTTGTTATCGACGTCGTACCGGCGGAGAAGCTGCTGGACGAGGCGCACGCGCTGCTCGACCGCATGGCCCGGTCCTCGGCCACCGCGCTGCGGCTCACCAAGCTCGTGGTCGACTCGCCAGGGGCTCACCCGGTCGCCGACGACCTCGCGCAGGCCGTGCTCTTCGAGGGGCAGGACAAGAGGGACCGTATGACACGCTTCCTGGAGAAGAGGAGTAGCCGCGCATGAGCCCAACACCCCACCCCGCGCCCGCGGTTGTCGGTGTGATCGGCGGTGGCCGGATGGGTGCCGGTATCGCGCAGTCCTTCGCCGCCGCCGGATCGGCCGTGACCGTCGTGGAGAGCGGTGAGCAGGCCTCGGCCGCCGCGCTGGACCGGGTCGCGACCGGACTGAAGCGGGCCGCCGAGCGCGGCCTGCTCGCCGAGCCCGCGGAGCAGGTTCTCGCCCGCGTCACCATGACGGACTCGGTCGACGGACTGCCCGCCGACGCCGACCTGGTCGTCGAGGCCGTCCCCGAGGACGCCGGTCTCAAGGCCCGGGTGCTCGCGGCGGCCGAGCGGGCGGTGGGCGCCACGACCGTGCTGGCCACCAACACCAGCTCCCTCTCGGTCACCGAACTCGCCGCCGCGCTCACCCGGCCCGGCCGCTTCCTGGGTATGCACTTCTTCAACCCCGTGCCCGCCTCGGCGCTGGTCGAGATCGTCGTCGCGCCCAGCACCGAGGCCGTCGCCGTCGGCGCCGCCCTCGACTGGACGCACGCCCTCGGCAAGAAGGACGTGACCGTCAAGGACTCGCCCGGCTTCGCCAGCAGCCGGCTCGGACTGGCGCTCGGCCTGGAGGCGATCCGCATGGTCGAGGAGGGCGTCGCGGAACCGGAGGCGATCGACGACGCGATGAGCCTGGGCTACAAACACCCCATGGGACCGCTGCGCCTGACCGACCTGGTCGGCCTCGACGTACGCCTGGCCATCGCCGAATACCTGCACTCCACCCTCGGCGAACGCTTCGCCCCGCCACAGCTGCTGCGCGAGAAGGTCGCCCGCGGTGAACTGGGCCGCAAGACGGGACAGGGGTTCTACACGTGGGAGTGAGGGGAGTAAGCACGACGGGTCGATTCCGGATACGACGGCTGGGGCGGCTCGGAGCCGCCCTCCCGGGGCCGCTGACCAGCCATTCACCCGGCAGGTCTTGCCTCACCGGGGGAAACCCATCAGACTGGGTACCGAACGAATGGTCGGTAGGGGAGTTGATGTGTCGATGACCAGCACAGGCACGGAGGCGTCAGCCGCCGACCGGGACGAGACGCGGTTCGAGGAGCAGTTCGACGCCACGATCGCGAAGGACCAGCGGATCGAGCCCCGCGACTGGATGCCCGACGGCTACCGCAGGACCCTGATCCGGCAGATCGCGCAGCACGCGCACTCGGAGATCATCGGGATGCAGCCGGAGGGCGACTGGATCACCCGCGCGCCCTCCCTGCGCCGCAAGGCGATCCTCTTCGCGAAGGTGCAGGACGAGGCCGGACACGGGCTGTATCTGTACTCGGCCGCCGAGACCCTGGGTGCGGACCGCGCCGAGCTGACCGAGGCGCTGATCGAGGGCCGGCAGAAGTACTCGTCGATCTTCAACTACCCGACGCCGACCTTCGCCGACGTCGGCGTGATCGGTTGGTTCGTGGACGGTGCGGCGATCTGCAACCAGGTGCCGCTGTGCCGCTGCTCGTACGGGCCGTACGCGCGGGCGATGGTGCGGGTGTGCAAGGAGGAGTCCTTCCACCAGCGCCAGGGCTTCGAGCTGCTGCTCACGATGATGCGCGGCACGGACGCCCAGCGGGCCATGGTCCAGGACGCGGTGGACCGTTGGTGGTGGCCGTCGCTGATGATGTTCGGCCCGCCCGACGACGACTCGCCCAACTCGGCCCGCTCCATGGCCTGGAAGATCAAGCGGCACAGCAACGACGAACTGCGCCAGCGCTTCGTCGACATGACGGTCCCGCAGGCGGCGAAGCTCGGAGTCACCCTGCCCGACCCGGAGTTGAGCTGGAACGAGGAGCGCGGCAACCACGACTTCGGCACCCCGGACTGGTCCGAGTTGCAGCGAGTGATCAAGGGCGATGGACCGCGCAACGCCGAGCGGGTCTCCCGCCGCCGGGCCGCCCACGAGGAGGGCGCCTGGGTCCGGGAGGCGGCCACCGCCCACGCGGCCAAGCAGGCCGCCCGTACACAGGAATCCGCCCGCACACAGAAGATCGAAGGAGCGGCGGCATGACGCAGGACTGGCCCCTGTACGAGGTGTTCGTGCGCGGGAAGCGCGGCCTGAACCACGTCCACGTCGGCTCGCTGCACGCCGCCGACGACGCCATGGCGCTCACCCACGCCCGCGACCTCTACACGCGGCGCAACGAGGGCGTGTCCATCTGGGTCGTGCGCTCGGAGCACATCGCCGCCTCGACCCGCGACGAGAAGGACCCGTTCTTCGCGCCGAGCGCCGACAAGGTCTACCGCCACCCCACGTTCTACGACATCCCCGACGACGTCCCCCACATCTAGGAGCAGGGAATGAGTGACGACCACGTCTATCTGTCCCTGGCCGAGGGGCACGACGACAGCGACGCCCGCTGGGCCTTCGGAACCGGCTTCGAGGACCCGCTGCACGGCGTCGACCAGAGCGTGCCGGAGGGGACGGACACCGCCCAACTGGCCGCGTTCTGCCTGGCACTTGGCGACGACGCACTCGTGAGCGCGCAGCGGCTGGCCCAATGGTGCACGGCCGCACCGGAGTTGGAGGAGGAGGTGGCCCTGGCCAACATCGGGCTCGACCTGCTCGGCCAGACCCGTCTGCTCTACGCGCGTGCCGGGCAGGTCGACGGCACCGGACGCGGCGAGGACGCGTACGCCTACTTCCGCGACGCGGACGCCTTCCGCAACGTACGGCTGGCCGAACTGCCCAACGGCGACTTCGCGTTCTCGATCACCCGCCTGCTGGTACTGGCCTCCTGGCGGCTCGCCCTCTTCGAGCGACTCGCCGTCACCACCCCGGACCCGGTGCTCGCAGCCATCGCCGCCAAGGGCGTCAAGGAACTGGCGTACCACCGCCAGTACGCCGCCGAGTGGGTCGTCCGGCTGGGCGACGGCACCGAGGAGTCGCAGCGGCGGATGCGGGACGCGCTGGCCGCCATCGCGCCGTACCTCGATGAACTCCTCGCGGCCACGGGGGAGTCGAGGGACGACGTGCCGGCCGTACTCCGCCAGGTCACCGATGCCGCAGGGCTCGCCTGGCCCGAGGCGGCACCGGTCCCCGGACACGGCCGCGACGGCGACCACACCGAACACCTGGCCCCACTCCTGACCGAACTCCAGAGCGTGGCCCGCGCCCACCCGGAGGCGACATGGTGACCACCCTGATCGACTCGCGGCGCGCCTGGAACATCGCCGCGCAGGTCCCGGACCCCGAGATGCCCATGCTCACCCTTGCCGACCTCGGGGTGCTGCGCGGGGTCGAGATCGACGCGGACGGCGGCGTCGTCGCGAGCCTGACGCCCACTTACTCCGGCTGCCCCGCCATGGCCGAGATGCGCGCCGAAGTGGCCGCGCGGCTGCGCGATGCCGGGTTCGCCAAGGTCGAGATCCGGACCGTGCTCGACCCGCCGTGGAGCACCGACTGGATCACCCCCCAGGGCCGCCGCAGCCTCGCCGAGCACGGCATCGCCCCGCCCGGTGCCGCTCCCCGCGGTCCGGTCAAGCTCACTCTGTCGCCGACCCGCCGTACCGTGCCCTGCCCCCGCTGCGGGGCGACGGACACCGAGGAGACCTCGCACTTCTCCGCGACCTCCTGCAAAGCCCTGTGGCGGTGCCGCGCCTGCCGCGAGCCGTTCGAGTACGTCAAGGAGATCTGATGGCGAGCCCCCAACTCCCGCCCGTGGAAAGGACGGTGGACCAGTGACCGCCCCGGCCCCCACCACCCCGGCCCGCCCGGCGCGCCGCCGCCCGGCTTTCCACACGCTGCGGGTCGCCGCCGTAGAGCCGCTGTGCGAGGACGCCGCCGCCATCAGCTTCGACATCCCCGACCACCTCGCCGAGGAGTTCGCCTACCGGCCCGGCCAGTCGCTCACCCTCCGCCGCGAGGTAGAAGGACGCGACGAGCGCCGCTCGTACTCCATCTGCTCCCCGGCGGGAGCGCGTCCCCGCATCGGCGTACGGGTCGTCCCCGGCGGCCTGTTCTCCTCCTGGCTGGTCGACGAGGTACGCCCCGGCGACACCGTCGAGGTGATGGCCCCCACCGGCGCCTTCACCCCCGACCTGACCCGCCCCGGCCACCACGTCCTGATCGCCGCCGGCTCCGGAATCACCCCGATGCTGTCCATCGCGGAATCCGTCCTCGCCGCCGACACCCGCTCCCGCGTCACGCTCTTCTACGGCAACCGGCGCAGCGACACCGTCATGTTCGCCGACGACCTCGCCGACCTGAAGGACCTGTACCCCGGCCGGTTCCAGCTCGCGCACGTCCTGTCCCGCGAACCGCGCGAGGCCGAGATCCTCTCCGGCCGCCTCGACGCCGACCGGCTCACCACGCTCGTCGACGCCCTCGTCGACGTGGACACCGCCGACCACTGGTGGCTGTGCGGCCCGCACGGCATGGTCCGCGACGCCCAACAGCTGCTCGCCGGACTCGGCGTCCCCGCCGAACGCGTCCACCAGGAGCTGTTCTACGCCGACGACGAGCCCGTACGGACCAACGAACACGTCGACAAGGCCTACGACGGCCCCGTCAGCCAGGTGAGTGTCACGCTCGACGGCCGCACCACCAACTCCGCGCTGCCCAAGGACAGTTCGATTCTCGACGGCGCCCAGAAGACCCGGCCCGACCTGCCCTTCGCCTGCAAGGGCGGCGTCTGCGGCACCTGCCGCGCGCTGGTCACCGACGGCACGGCGGACATGCGCCGCAACTACGCCCTCGAACCCGCCGAGGTCGACGCCGGCTACGTCCTCACCTGCCAGACCTTCCCCGTCTCCGACACACTCGCCGTCGACTACGACAGCTGAGGCGGGTCATGGCGCCGCGACGCACGTGAAGAGCGGGCCGGGAGAGATCCCGGCCCGCTCTTCAGTCGGCTACCGCCGGTCAGCCGAGGAGCTTGGCCGCCAGGGTCGCCGCGTTGTACGAGCCCCAGCCGGTGGTGAAGTCCCAGCCGCTGGCGGCGGAGTAGGCGCCGTTGCTGCCGCTGGTGATGTCGTGGAAGCCGGTGCCGCTCGCCGTGTAGAGCGCGGGGTTGGCGAAGCCGAGGTTGGCCTTGCCGGCCGCCGCGGCCTGCTGGTTGTAGAGCGCGCCGAAGGCCGCCCACTCGGGCGCGGCGGCGCTGGTGCCGCCGACCGTGCCCCAGCTGCCCTGCGAGTAGATCGAGACACCGGGGCTCGGGTTCGCGAGCGCCGACACGTCGGGGACCTGCCGGTAGCCGCCGCCCGCGGTCTTCTGCACCGCGGTCTGCCAGCTCGGGATCTTGAAGACGGAGGACTTGCCGCCGCCACCGCCCGACCAGGCCGTTTCCTTGCTCCAGGCGTTGGCGGAGGTGACGGTCAGCGTGGTGCCGCCGACTCCGGTGACGTACGGGTCGCTGGCCGGGTAGTCGACGGTGGTGGTGCCGTCGCCCGCGTCGTCCGAGCCGTCGTCGCCGGAGGCCGCGTAGAAGCCGAGGCCCTCGGCCGCGCCCGCCTTGAAGACGGCGTCCACGGCGTTGATGTTGGAGGTGGTGCGCTGGCTCTCGGAGGCACCCCAGCTGATCGAGGTGGTCGGGATGCCGCTGTCCACGATGGCCTGGTAGGTGTCGACCTCACCGGCGTCGGAGTTGGGGCCCTCGAAGACGGTGACGTTGGCCTTCGGCGCGATCGCGTGCAGGACCTCGATGTCGAGCTCGACCTCGACCTGACCGTCACCGAGCGCGCCGGAACCGCCGTCCACCTTCGACACGGTCGGAGTGGGCGAGCCCAGGCTGTAGTTGGTGTCGTACTTGGTGATGTTGGACTGCGCGAATCCGTCGAACTCCAGCAGCGCGATCTTCTGGCCGCTGCCGGTGTACGTGCTGGAGACGTTGTAGCCGCCCTTGATCTGGGCCGGGGTGTAGCCGCCGCCGGGGCCGTTGTGCGGGTTGACCTTGGCGGACCCCTGGTGGTGCAGCTGGGCGCGGTTGTTGAGTCCGGTCACGTCGCTGACCAGGCCGGCGATGCCGGTCGGCAGGGTCGGCGCGGTCTCGTTGGCGTAGAACGCGCGGCCCGACCTGGCGTCCTTCCACGTGGAGAGCTTGGTGCCGAACGCCTTCTCCAGCTGGGCGGCGGTGCCGCTGGCGTCGACCAGCAGGTTCCCCGAGTGGACCTTGCCGACGGTGAGACCCTGGGCGCGCAGGAAGTCCTTGACCTGCTTGACCTCGGCGTCGGTCCGGCCGAAGCGGGCCGCGAACTGGGCCTTCGTCAGATAGTGGCCGTACGAACTCGACCGCGGATTGCTGACGCCTGCGACAAAGGTGTCCAGCGCCTTGTCGTTTCTGGGCGTCAGGCTGATGGCCACCGATATGCGCTTGCCGGCGGCGACGGCGCCGGTGCGGGACGCGTCGTGGTTCAGGCCCTTGAGGACATCTCCCGCGACGGCGGCGCGAGTCGCGTGCGGCTGGACGGCGGCGTAGGCGCTGGGGACGGCGGCGGCGAGCAGGGCCGGTACGGCGACGAGGCCGACCAGCTTCAGACGTGACGTCACGGATGTCCTCCGAGGAGTGGGGGGTTGCTGTCCCGGAAGCGGAACGGCTTCACCGTAGGAACATCGGCCCCACCCGCATAAGCGGGGGAACCCTTGCGTCACGTGTTAACTGCGGGTGTCACATGAACCGCGGGTGACAGGTCAGCGGCGGGTGTCGAGTGCCCGGGGCGTCCGCCAACGGCCGGGCTGACTGATCGTCACCGCCTGTGTGGTGGGCTGCTGTTGGTCGTCGTCGCCGATGCTCACGGTCGCCGCCCCGGACGCGATGACGGCGACCGCCATGGCATGGGCGAGCGCGGTGCGCGAACGGACGCCGACCTTGCGGTAGACCCGCGACAGGGTGCCCTCGACCGTCTTGACGCTGATGAACAGCTCGGCGGCGACCTCCCGGTTGGTGGCCCCGCCGCCGACCAGTTCGGCCACCCGCGCCTCCGTGGGCGTGAGTTCGGGCCGCCCCTCACCGTCCCGGTCGCCCGCCTCCAGACGGGCCAGTTCGTCGCCGGCCCGCGCCGCCAGCGGGGCGGCGCCGATGCGGGT
>NZ_JAWOAI010000349.1:0-10793 GCF_033194735.1 Streptomyces sp. W16 | reverse complement strand
CGCCTCCGAGCAGACCGCCCACTGCGGGTCGTCCCCGGGCCGCAGCGCCCCGTGCGTCAGCACCTCGTGGCCACGCTCGCGCAACTCGGCGACGAGGGCGCGCGCCACAGGTTCGTCCATGTCCGAGGAAACAGAGATCCGCATGTCCCGGAGGCTACTCAGCGGACGGGTTCCGTGCCATCTCCGCACACGCGGGAGCGGCCCCCGCCGGGTCGCGACCAGGAACAGACCCATGGCCTACGACCCGGCGGGGACCGACGACGGCTACGACCGGCGCCAGTTCTGGTTGGCGCCGCCGGTGCAGGTCCAGATCTCCAGTGCCGTGCTGTTGGCCGTGCCATGGCCGACCGCGTCCAGGCACTTGCCGGAGCCGACGTTGACGACACTGCCGTCGGAACGCACCCGCCACTGCTGGTGGGCGCCGCCGTTGCAGTCCCAGATCTCCACCGGACTGCCGTCGGCGGTGGCACCGCCGGTGACCTCAAGGCACTTGGAGTCGTAGACGGTCAGCTGGTTGGTGGCCGTGGAGGTCCAGGTCTGGTGGGTGCCGCCGTTGCAGTCCCACAGGGCCGGCTGGGTGCCGTTGGTCTGGTTGGCGCCCGGGACGTCCACGCAGCGGCCGGACTCCTGGCCCTTCAGGGGTGCCGAGACCGCGCCGCGCAGCCAGCTCTGGTTGGTGCCGCCGGTGCAGGTCCACAGTTGCAGCAGGGTGCCCGGCGAGGTGCCCCCGGCCGTGGCGTCCAGGCATTTGCCCGAGGCGGGGTTGACGACCGTGCCGTCGCTGTTCACGGTCCATTTCTCGGCGGCGGTGCCGTCGCAGTCGTAGATCTGCACCGGGGTGCCGTCGGTGGTGGCGCCACCCTTGGCGTCCAGGCACTTCGCGCCGCCGTAGACGGTGAGTTGGCCGGCCGGGGTCAGGGTCCAGGCCTGGTTCGTGGCGCCGTTGCAGTCCCAGAGCGCGAGTTGGGTGCCGTTGGTCCGGCTCGCCCCGGGGACGTCCGCGCACAGGCCGGACTGGCGGCCCTTGAGGATGCCGGCGTGGTTGCCCGGCAGGTTCGCGGTGACGGACAGGTTGTCGAACTGGTCGGTCTGGTAGCCCACCACACCGACGCCGATCTGTCCCGCCGAGAGCGAACTGTCGTCCGTGGCACCGAGGTTGGCGCCGTCGGCGGTGGCGGTGATCCGGTCGCCGGAGAAACCGAGGGAGAGCGTGTGCCACGCGTGGGTGCCGAGCGCCGCCCGGGTTCCGGAGACCAGGGTGGTCAGGGTGCCGGCCGCCGAACTCCTGACGATGGACCAGGTACCGGTGTCGCTCACCCGGAGCAGGTAGGCGGCCTGGTGGCTCTGCGGCCGGTTCTGGGTGTTGGCCCGGCCCAACAGCTCGACCGTGCCCGCCTGTTGGAGGTTCACGTCGACCTTGACGGTGTAGTCGGTCCACGTCGGGTCGCCGAGCAGCGAGAAGGCGTCGGAGTCGTCCTGCCACTCGATCGGCTTGACCGGGGTCACCTGCTGCACACACTGCCCCGACCGGCCGTCGGCGCACGGACGTGACTCGAACGCGCCCTGCATGTCGGAGAGATACGTGGCCTCGGTGCCGGTGGCGTAGCTGTCGAAGGTGTCGCTGTAGGGCAGCGCGAGGGCGTGGGCGGCGGGTGCGGTGGCGGTGCCCTTGCCCTGGCCGGTGGTCGTGGTGACCGTGTAGATCCAGCCCGGCTGCAGCGTCAGCGAGTACGCGCCCCCGGTCGGGGTGATGTCCTGCGTGTGCACGAAGTCGGTTGCGGGGCTGGGGCTGTTCACCCGGGTCGCCCACACGTGCACCGCCCCGGTGGACAGACCGCCCCGCACCTGGACGTCGACCGTCTGCGCGGCGCCGGCGGTGGTGGTCTCCAGGACCGTGGAGTAGTCGGACCCGTTCGGCGACTTCAGCGTCGCGTAGGTGCCGTTGGACTCGGTGCCGCCGAGATAGCCCGACGCGGAGTCGACGAACTTCCAGCCGGGCTGGGCGAACTGGGTGACCTGAGCGGTCGCCCAGGTGTCCTCGCCGATCGCGTAGTTGCCGGACCAGGGCGAGTTCGCGGTGGCCAGGCCGACCGTGCTGAACGGCAGGTTGGGGTAGATCGCCGCGACCAGCGGCCAGTTGAGATACGCGGTCATCCTGGCGTCCACATAACCGCGCACGATCGAACGGATCAGCGCGGGGGCGCCGGAGTCCATGTCGAGGGAGCCGTTCTCCGACGCCCACAGCGGTTTGCCGTTGTTCTTCGCCGTGGTGCTGCTGGAGCAGGTGTCGGCGCTGCCGCCGTCACCGCCCGCGCAGGGGTAGTGGGCGCCGATGACCGAAACGGCGTTGTTGAATGCGGAGTTGCTCGCCATGTCGTCCGCGACGCTCCAGCCCGAGTCGTCGCCGACGATCTGCACGGAGCCGTATCCGGCGCTGTCGAGCGCGGACCGCAGCTGGATGTACCAGTCGACGTCGTGGCCCCGCTCGTTCCAGCCGCCGAGGTAGCTGATCGGCAGACCGTGCTGCTTGGCACAACCCAGCCAGGAGATCAGGTAGTTGATGGTGTCGGTGGACCAGAACCCGCCGCTGATCCAGCCCGGGGCGGCCCAGGCCAGACCGTACAGCTTGATGTCCGGGTTACGGGCCTTGGCCTGCTCGGCGAGCCAGAACTCGTATCCCGCGTCGCAGTTGATCTGTCCCTTGGTGTGCTCGATGGACGGCTCGGCGCCGTCGGTGGAGTTGGCGTCGCCGCCGATCTCCAGTTTCAGCAACTGCAGGTTCGCGCCGTAACCCGGCTTGAACAGGTAGTCCAGGATCTGCGACCGCTGGGCGGCCGGATAGTCGCGCAGCAGACGGGAGTTGCCCCCGCCGCCGCTGATCGCGCCGATTCCGTCGAACGTCCGACCGCTCTGAGCGCCGTCCACGGTGATCGTGGTGGCCGCCGCGGTGGCGGCCCGGGCCGGCTGCGCGCCGACCGAACAGAGTGCGGCCACAAGGGCCATGACCCACAAGGGCAGGAGGTTTCTCAAGGTTCTTCGCACGGCTTCGTCCTTCTCCAGCGGGGGGTGAGGACAGCCTCGGAGAGCGCTCTCAGCGCGAGTCGGCGGAGCTGTCCGTGGAGGTTTGTGCGACAGTGTGGAGACGTGTTGAATTGGAGTCAAGGGTCTATACCTGTTGAAGTACGGACCGGTGATCCGGGCAGCACTCTTCCGGCCAACTCGCCTGCTGCCGACGCGGGTTCGGCCCGTTACGTCGCCGAACCCGCCGTTCCCTGACTGTCGGCCCCGCCGCTCCACTCCCGGTACGCGGCCACCGCCGTCGGCAGGGTCGGGAAGATGTGGTCCTCGCCGACCGATGCCACCAGCCCGTACGCCTCCAGGTCGTCGCGGAGGTCCTGCTTCACCCGGGCCAGGGCGAACACGACGCCGCGGTGGGTGAGTTCGCGGCGGAGTTCGTCGACCGCGTCCAGGGCGGTGATGTCCACCTCCACATTGGCCTCGGTGTTGAGGACGAACCACCGCACCGGCACCGCCTGTTGGCCGACCGCGGCCAGCGCACGGCGGCGGAAGTCCTCCGCGTTGGCGAAGAAGAGCGGTGAGTCGTAGCGGTAGACCAGCAGGCCGGGGACGGTGCGGGCCTGCGGGTAGTCGTCCACGTCGTGCATGCCGGCCATACCGGGGACCAGGCCCTCGACGGCGTCGTGCGGGCGGGCCACCCGGGTGAGGAGTTCGGCCACCGACAGGCCCACGGCGACGATCACGCCGTAGAGGATGTCCAGGGCGAGGACTCCGGCCAGGCAGCCGAGGGCGAGGAGGAGTTCGCGGCGGCGGAACGTGGCGAGGCGGTGGAAGCCGGTGAGGTCGATCATGCGGACGGCCGCGTAGACGACGAGGGCGCCGAGCACCGCCGCGGGCGTGCGGGACAGCAGGGGGCTCAGGAACAGCAGGACCGCGAGCACCACCGCCCCAGCGACCAGCGAGTAGGCCTGGCTGCGGGCGCCCGTCGAGGAGGCCAGCGCGGTGCGGCTGGCGCTGCTGCTCACCGGGAAGCCGTGGAGGACACCGGCGCCGAGGTTGGCCGCGCCCAGCGCCAGGAACTCCTGGTCGGCGTCGAGACCGGGACCCTCGTCCGCGTCGCCACCGGTGAAGGCGCGGGCGGTGAGGATGAAGTCGGTGTAGGCGACGAGCAGGACACCGAGCGCGGGCAGCACCAGGTGGGGCAGTTCGGTGAGGTCCGGCAGTCCGACCGTGGGAAGTCCCGCCGGGACATGGCCGATCACCTTGATGCCGTACCGGTCGTCGAGGTCGAGGACCGCCACGGCCGCTGTGCCCAGCACCACGGCCAGCAGGGGACCGGGCACTGCCCGGGACACGCGCGCCACCGTGAACAGGAACGCGAGCAGGACGGCGGCGAACAGCAGTGTGGGCGCGTGGAGATGGTCCAAGTGCCGTACGAACGACCAGAGTTGGGGGAAGAAGGCCGAGCCGGTCGTCGGTACCCCGGTGAGCTTGGGCAGCTGGTCCACGATCATGATCAGGGCCACGCCCGCCAGATAGCCGATCAGGACCGGGCGGGAGAGCAGATCGGCGACGAAGCCCAGCCGGACCGCCCACGCGGCCAGGCACAGCAGGCCGACCGTGGCCGCGAGGGCGGCGGCGAGTGTGGCGTACTTGCCCGGGTCGCCGGCCGCGAGGGGGCCCACCACGGTCGCCGTCATGAGCGCGGTCGTCGACTCGGGGCCCACGGACAGCAGCCGGGACGAGCCCGGCACCGCGTACAGGGCGAGTGCGGGCAGGATCGCCCACAGGCCGGCCACCGGGGGCAGCCCGGCGACCCCGGCGTACGCCATCACCTGCGGGACGAGATACGCGGCCACCGTGACACCGGCCAGCAGGTCACCGCGCAGCCAGGCACGCCGGTATCCGGCCAGCGCGGCGATTCCGGGCGTCAGACGCCGCCACTCCACGCGGCGCCCGCCCGGGCTGTGGGACACGGTGTTCCTCGACCTGTCCGGTTCAGAGGCTCGCCGCGTGGTCCGGGACGTAGGTCTGCAGGTCGCGCGGCGGGCGCTCGTAGCCGGTGGACGGCGGGCGGGGCGGGAGTTCGAGGACCGGCGGCGTCACCTCGTGGTAGGGGAGGGAGCCGAGCAGGTGGTCGATCATGTTCAGCCGGGCCCGGCGTTTGTCGTCGCTCTCGACGATGTACCACGGGGCCTCGGAGATGTCGGTGTGCACCAGCATCTCGTCCTTGGCCCGGGAGTAGGCCTCCCAGTGGGTGATGGACTCCAGGTCCATCGGTGACAGTTTCCAGCGGCGCAGCGGGTCCTCCAGCCGGCGCCGGAACCGGTCCTGCTGCACGGCGTCGCTCACCGAGAACCAGTACTTGCGCAGCACGATCCCGTCCTCCACGAGCATCCGCTCGAAGATGGGGCACTGGCGCAGGAACAGCTGGTACTCCTCCTTGGAGCAGAAGCCCATCACCCGCTCGACGCCGGCCCGGTTGTACCAGGAGCGGTCGAACAGCACGATCTCCCCGGCGGCCGGCAGATGCTCGACGTACCGCTGGAAGTACCACTGGGTGCGCTGCCGGTCGGTCGGCTTCGGCAGCGCGGCGATCCGGGCGACACGCGGGTTGAGATGCTCCGACACGCGCTTGATGGTGCCGCCCTTGCCCGCCGCGTCCCGACCCTCGAACACGATCACCAGCCGGGTCCCCTCGGCCCGCACCCACTCCTGGAGCTTCACCAACTCCGTCTGCAGACGCAGCAGTTCGGTCTCGTACATCGTGCGCGGCAGCTTTGCCGCCTTCTTGCCGGCCATGCCGCCTCAACCCCTCGATGACGTGCGCAGTCTCCCGTGTCCAAGGTCGAACACCTGGACAGCACCGTACTGATCGCCGGGCGCCCGCGCACCCCCGGACACCCGCCCGCCGGGTTTGCGCGGGCCGCCGGCGGCAACCCGGACTCCGTGACAGCGATGACGACCCAGCAGGAGCTCGTCCGGTTCCTGGAGGACCGCTTCGCCTGCGCACAGGCCTGCACCGCGTGCGCGCGGGCCTGTGTGCTGCGCGTCAGCCGCACGGATCCGGACGCCACCGACCACGAGGCACTCGTACGGCAGAAGGCGCTGTGGTGCGGGGAGGTGTGCGACGCGACCTGCCGGATGCTGGCCGAGCAGAACCTCCAGGACGAGTCCGCCCTCCGCCTGCAGACCAAGTGGTGCCTGCTCGTCTGCTTGGAGTGCGCGCAGCTCTTCGACGCGGGGCCGGACGCGGGGCCGGGCGCGGAGGCGTGCCGGGACTGCGCGCGGGCGTGCGAGGAGTTCCTGGCCACGTTGAACTGACGCGCTGCTGGGCCCTTTTGGGACCACGGCCGACGGACGGTCGGCCACTCCGGATCGCCGCCGCCCTCGCTACCAGATCCAGAACCCGCCGCGGGGAGAGGTCCGGCCGTCCTCGCCGACGCCGACCATGTGGGCCGACTCGGGGCCCAGCTCGAACCCGTGCTGACAGCGTCCGCTGCCCGCCTGATCACGCGCCCGCCCGTCGGCCGACTCGGAACGGGAAGGGCCGACTTCCGGTCGACGTCACACGCATTACCGGGCATCTCAGCCTCGCCATTCCCAATTTCTGGAACACGTTCTACGGTGTGCGCCGTCAGGACCGGCCTTGGGGAGCCTGGAGGCGCCGTGCATCTCGAATACACGCCCGAGCAGCAGCGGCTGCGTACCGAACTGCGCGCCTACTTCGCCGAGTTGGTGCCCGACCACGCCTACTCGCGCTACGCCGACCCCGCCGCCCAGAAGCGCTACTACCGCGAGACGATCCGCCGGCTCGGCACGGACGGCTGGCTCGGCGTCGGCTGGCCCGAGGAGTACGGCGGACGCGGGCTGACGCCGATGGAGCAGTTCATCTTCTTCGACGAGGCCGCGCAGGCCGGCGTACCGCTGCCGCTGATGGCCCTCAACACCGTCGGCCCGACCATCATGCAGTTCGGCACCGACGAACAGAAGGCGTACTTCCTCCCGAAGATCCTCTCCGGCGAGATCGACTTCGCGATCGGCTACAGCGAGCCCGAGGCCGGTACGGACCTCGCGGCGCTGAAGACGCGCGCGGTGCGGGACGGCGACGAGTACGTCGTCGACGGGCAGAAGATCTGGACCACCAACGGCGACACCGCCGACTGGGTCTGGCTCGCCGTCCGCACCGACCCCGAGGCCCCGCCGCACAAGGGCATCACCATGCTCCTGGTACCGACCGCCGACCCGGGCTACACCTGCACGGTGATCAACACCCTCGCCTCGCACGACACCACCGCCAGCTACTACGAGAACATCCGGGTCCCGGTGTCGCGCCGCGTCGGCAAGGAGAACCAGGGCTGGCGCCTGATCACCAACCAGCTCAACCACGAACGCGTCACCCTCGCCGCCCACGGCACCATGGCCATCCGCGCCCTGCACGACGTCCAGCACTGGGCCATGGAGACCAAACTCGCCGACGGCCGCCGCGTCGTCGACCTCCCCTGGGTCCGCCGCCTCCTCGCCCGCACCCACGCCAGGCTCGACGCGATGAAACTCCTCAACTGGCAGATGGTCAACGCCGTCCAGGAAGGCACCCTCACCCCACAGGACGCCTCCGCCGTCAAGGTCTACGGCTCCGAGGCCCGCCGCGACGCCTACGCCTCGCTCATGGAGATCGCCGCCGCCGCGGGCGCCCTGAAGGAGGGCTCCGCGGGCGCCGTCCTGCACGGCGAACTCGAACGCGGCTACCGCTCCGCCGTGATCTTCACCTTCGGCGGCGGCAACAACGAGATCCAGCGGGAGATCATCTCGTGGATCGGTCTGGGAATGCCGAGGGTACGGCGTTAGCCTGCGGGGCATGGACGCCCCTGGGACGGGCGACCCGGGGCTGTTCGGGCCGGACTCCGTGACATGGCAGGTGCACGGCGATCCCATGATGTGGGTCGCCGGCGTCCGCGCGCTCTACCTCCAGGCCCTGCACCCGCGAGCCGTCCGCGGAGTCATGCAGAACTCGACCGCGTTCGATCGTGAAAAGAGTGGCCGGCGCGACGCCTGGGGCCGGCTGATGCGCACCGCGAACTTCGTCGGCACCGTCACTTACGGCACCACCGAGGCCGCCGAGAAGGCGGGCGCCCGGGTGCGGAAGATCCACAGCATGCTCGGGGCGACCGACCCGGACACGGGGGAGCGGTACGGAATCGACGAACCCGCGCTGCTGCTGTGGGTGCACTGCGCCGAGATCGACTCGTATCTGCACGTGCTGCGCCGCTCCGGCTTCCGCCTCACCGACGCCCAGGCCGACCGCTACCTCGCCGAACACCGGGAGAGCGCCCGCCTGGTGGGCCTCGACCCCGCCGCCGTACCGGGCGACCGGGCCGAACTGGCCGCCTACTTCGAGCAGGTCGGGCCCGCGCTCGCCGCCGGACCCGAGGCACGCGCGGTGGACGACTTCCTGCTCCGTCCACCGACGCACCCCCTCGTCGTCCCGGCGCGCGAGCTGCTCTGGCGGCGCGTGGCACACCTGGCGTACGCCTCCCTGCCGCCGTACGCCCACCGGCTGTACGGCAGACCGGCCCCCGCACCCGCCACCGTCACCCGGCGACTGCGCGTCGCAGGCACCCTGCTGCGCTGCGTTCCCGCACATGTGCGCTGGCAACTCCCCCCCCAAGCACATCATTCGCGCCATGTCACGGCTCGGCCCCGGCTCCCGGCCCGCCCCGTACAAAGTCGGACGATCGCTCGCCATACTGGACGAGCCAGGGGAGGGCGGGACGAACACCGACGGGGGCGATCGCGGGAGATGGGGGACAGCAGGCTGATCCAGGGCCGCTACCGGCTGCTCGATCTGATCGGGCGCGGCGGCATGGGAGAGGTGTGGCGCGCGCGGGACGAGTCGCTGGGGCGCCATGTCGCCGTGAAGTGCCTCAAGCCGCTGAACCCGCACCACGACCAGGCGTTCACCCGCGTCCTGCGCGAGCGGTTCCGGCGCGAGGCCCGGGTGGCCGCAGCGCTCCAGCACCGCGGGGTGACCGTCGTCCACGACTTCGGCGAGTCCGACGGCATCCTCTACCTGGTGATGGAACTCCTCGACGGCCGCAACCTCTGCCAGGTCCTGGAGGACAACCAGCAGCGTCCTCTCCCCGTCGGCGACGTCGTCGACATCGCCGAGCAGGTCGCCTCCGCCCTCGCCTACTGCCACCAACAGGGCATCGTGCACCGGGACTTGAAGCCCGCGAACATCATGCGGCTGAGCGACGGCACGGTGAAGATCTGCGACTTCGGCATCGCCCGTCTCGGCGCCGACATCGGCTTCACCTCCCGGCTGACCGGCACCGGCATCGCGATGGGCACCCCGCACTACATGTCGCCGGAACAGATCAGCGGCTCCGAGGTCGACCAGCGCAGCGACCTCTACTCCTTCGGCTGCGTCCTGTACGAACTCTCCACCGGCGCACCGCCGTTCGACCTCGGCGACGCCTGGGCCATCCTCATCGGCCACCGCGACACCCCGCCCCGCCCGCCTCGCACCCAGCGCCCCGAACTGCCCGAGTACCTGGAGAAGGCCATCCTCGACCTGCTGGCCAAGCTCCCCGAGCAACGCCCGCACGACGCACGCGAGTTGGGCCGCCGTATCACCATGGGCCGTACGACACCCCTGTACGTGCCGACAGTTGTGACCCCGCGTCCCCAACTGCCCTCGCCCGAACCGGTGTCCCGCGAGGCACGCCTGCCGTCCTGGACGCGGGGGATGACCACCGGGCACAAGGCGACCGGCGCCGGACTGCGCACCACCCCGCCGGACGCCGGGGCCGGCCTCACCGGCGAGTGGATCGCCCGCCCGGCCACCGGCCACACCGAGAAACCCGCACCGGAATCACCGTCCGCGCCGCCCCCGGAGGTCCTGAAAGCCCTGGCCGGACGCCACAACGCGGGCCTGAGCCTGGGCCGCCTCGGCCGCTGGGCGGAGGCCGGCGAGGTGCACCGCGCGGTCACCGCCGAACGCACCCACCTCCTCGGCCCGGACCACCCCGACACCCTCGCCAGCCGCTACGAACTCGGCTTCACCCTCAGCCGCACCGGTCACGCCGCCGACGCCCTGCGCGAGTACACCCATGTCGCCCGCGCCAGGGAACGGGCGTCGGGCGCCGACCACGCCGACACACTCGCCGCCCGGCAGGAAATGGCCTACGTCCTGGGCCAGTTGGGCCGCCACTTCGACGCACACCAGGTGTACACGTCCGTACTCGCCGCCCGCGAACGCACCATGGGCCCCGACCACCCCGACACCCTGCGCTGCCGCCACAACCTCGCCTTCAACCTCAGCCGGCTCGGCCGCCTGGAGGACTCGTACCGCATGGCCTGCGAGGTCGCCGCCGCCCGCGCCCGCGTACTGGGCCCCGGCCATCCGGACACCCTGGTCACCCGCTACGAAGTGGCCTACGCGCTGGGCCAGTTGGGCCGATGGCAGGAGGCCCTGCAGACCTACGGCGAGGTCGCCGAGGCCCGCGCCCAGGCGCTCGGTCCCGACCACGCCGACACCCTTGCCGCCCGCTACGAGATCGGTATCAGCCTCGGCCGACTCGGCCGCAGCGCCGACGCCCTCAAGCTGTACCGCGACCTGATCGACGACCGCACCCGCGTCCACGGCCCCGCCCACCCCGAGACCCTCCGCGCCCGCCACGGCCTCGGCGTCAACCTCGGGCGCCTCGGTCGCTGGGAGGAGGCCCTCGCCGAGTCCCGTGACGTGTGCGCCATCCGCGAGCGCGTCCTCGGCG
>NZ_JAWOAI010000348.1:0-10812 GCF_033194735.1 Streptomyces sp. W16 | reverse complement strand
GTGAGCAGTACGTCCGAGGGCGACGGCACGGGGTTGCCACCGGCCCGCTCCTCCTCGCGCAGCGCCCGGCCCAGGCGGCGCAGGTCGGCGGCGTCCATGGCGGCGAGGGGGGAGGCGAGCAGGGTGAGGGCAGTCTCGGTGTCGAGCCAGGAGGAGGCGAGAGCGGGCGGCTCTTCGGAATCGGAATCGGCATCCGGCACAGCGTCTACGTCGTCGGCCTCCTCCTTGGCCCGTACGGCTTCGGTGTCGCCCTCGGGGCGTGCCGACGCCTCCGCCGTGGCGACCGCCCGCAGCGCCGTCAGCAGCGGCGCCACCGCCGGCTCGTGGCGCAGGGGCAGATCGTCGCCGTCGATGTCCAGGGGGACGCCGGCCGCGGTGAGGGCGCGCCGGACCGTGGGGATCGTCCGGGAGCCGGCGCGCACCAGGACGGCCATGTCGCTCCAGGGAACGCCGTCCTCCAGGTGTGCCCTGCGGAGGATGTCGGCGATGTTGTCCAGCTCCGTGCCGGAGGTCGGGTACGTGTACACCTCGACGCGTCCGCCGTCGCGCACCGGGGACAGCTCGCGGTGGGCGCGCACCTTCTGTGCCGGGAGCCGGGTCAGGGGCATGCGCTGGGTCAGCAGGCGGGTGGCGGTCAGCAGGGTGGCGCCGGAGCGGCGGGAGGTCCGGAGCACCTCTACGGGGGCGGGGCTGCCGTCCGCGCGCGGGAAGGCGCTCGGGAAGTCCAGGATGCCGTTCACGTCGGCGCCCCGGAACGTGTAGATCGACTGGTCGGGGTCTCCGAAGGCGACAAGGGTGCGGCCACCGCCGGCGAGGGCGTGCAGCAGTCGTACCTGGGCCGGGTCGGTGTCCTGGTACTCGTCCACGAACACGGCGTCGTACTGTGCGCCGAGCCGTTCGGCGGCCTCGGGGCGGTGGGCGAGGAGCACCGCGCGGTGGACCAGTTCCGCGTAGTCGAGCACTCCTTGGAGGTCGAGTACGTCGAGGTACTCGGCGAGGAAGGCGGCGGCTGCCCGCCAGTCGGGGCGGCCGATGCGGTGGGCGAAGGCGTCCAGGGCCGCGGGGTCCAGGCCGAGTTCGCGGCTGCGTGCGAGGACCGCGCGGACCTCGTCGGCGAAGCCGCGGGTGGTGAGGCAGGCCCGCAGCTCGTCCGGCCAGCGCACATGCGCGAGGCCGGGCCGCTCCAGGTCGGGCTGGCCCGCGAGCAGTTCACGTACGGCGACGTCCTGTTCGGGGCCGGACAGCAGCCGTAGCGGCTCGACGAACAGGTCGCTGTCCTGGTGGGCGCGGACCAGGGCGTAGCAGAACGAGTGGAAGGTGGTGGCCCGGGGCGCGTGGGCGGCACCGACGCGCAGCGCCATGCGGTCGCGCAGTTCGACGGCGGCCTTGCGGCTGAACGTCAGCACGAGGATCCGCGCGGGGTCACCGCCCCGGGCGATCCGGGCCGCGACGGACTCCACGAGTGTGGTGGTCTTGCCGGTGCCGGGACCTGCGAGGACGAGCAGCGGACCGGACTGGTGGTCAACCACCGAGCGCTGTGGCGCGTCCAGGTGAGGGGGAGCCGGCCGGGTCGGCGGGGTACGCACCAGTCGGTAAGCGCCACGGTTCCCCTGTCGCACCTGGGGGTGCGACAGGCGCCTGGTGGAGGAAGAGGAGCTCACGTGGTTCGCCGGTCCTGGTGGGTGTACTGGTTGGCAGGCTGCCGCGCGTCGAGGTCGGTGGCAGCGGGGTGAGGGGGACGCGTGCAGCCGACGCTACGCCGACGGGTCGTACGGGAGCAGGACTTCCGCTTCTTCCCGCGCGGCTCTCACGACCCGTGTGTCCCTCGCCCCTCGAACGTACGGCATGCCACGGACGTGCCCCGTTTCCCCCGTACGGGCCACAGGCCGCACCCGGGCGGGCCCGATGGCGGAAGCTGTCAGGTGTGACCGTCCGCGCGCTCGCCGCCGTCCCATCGCGCCCGTTTCATGTCGACGCGTGGCAGGTGGCCCTCGGTGGCCCTGCTCGCCTCCTTCAAAAAGGTGCCCTCCTCGCGGTAGTGGTCGAGCGCCTCCAGTTCGTGACCGGGGAGCAGCACGCCGTCCGCGCGGACGACCCGCCACCACGGAACGGCTCCTCCGTAGAGGGCCATCACGCGGCCGACCTGGCGCGGTCCGCCCTCCTCCAGCCATTCGGCGACGTCGCCGTACGTCATGACGCGCCCGGGCGGAATCCGTTCGGCCACGTCGAGGACCCGCTCCGCGTACTCGGGCAGCGCGTCGTCGTGCTCCGGGCCGACGCCGTCCGGAAGGCTCTCCTCGCTCATCCGCCCCATCCTGCCGCACCCCACCGACAATGCGACGCGCTGGCGACTGTGGGTATCCCTCGCCCTGGAGCGGCGCGTGCGGCAGACTGTGCGCCCCCGCATTTGCACCCTGATGCCCCCGTGTGTCGGTGGGGCATGCCACCATCGTGCGGGCGGTGACCGGTGATACGAGATCAAGAAGAGACGATGAAGCAGCAGGGTGTGCATCCCGAAGACGCGGAGGGCACCTCTGACGCTGCGTCGCGCCCGGACACCGTCGACGCGAACGAACAGGCCTCCGAGGAGGGGCCCACCGAGACGCCCCCGCCCGACCCCGTGTCCGGCCTCGACGACTGCGACGACACACACGCCGAAGAGGTCGAGGGCGACGAACCGCTGCTCCCCGCGCGCGTGCACCGCCCTTCCGATCTCATGCGCCTCCTGGTGGGCTTTCTCGCGATCGTCGTACTGCTCGCGATCGCCGCGTTCGCGCACGGCACGACCTCGGGGCTCGAACAGGACATCAACAAGGGCACCGGCCAGGCGCCCGACCTGCTGATCAAGATCGCGGGGCTGGCGTCGAGCATCGCCATCCTGTTGGTGCCGGTCGCCTTCGCGATCGAGCGGCTGATCAAGCGCGACGGACTGCGCATCGCCGACGGCGTGCTCGCGGCGGTCCTCGCACACGGGGTGACACTCGCCACGGACCTGTGGGTCGCCAAGGCCGCCCCGGGGTCCATCCAGGAGGCCCTCACCCAGCCCTCCCCCGGTGACATCCACGCGCTCACCGACCCTGTGCACGGCTATCTGGCGCCCGTCATCGCCTATATGACAGCCGTCGGCATGTCCCGGAGGCCGCGCTGGCGCTCCGTGCTGTGGATCGTGCTGCTGCTGGACGCCTTCTCGATGCTGGTCACCGGGTACACGACTCCGTTCTCGATCATCCTGACGGTGCTGATCGGCTGGACCGTCGCCTACGGGACGCTGTACGCGGTGGGCTCCCCGAACGTCCGTCCCACCGGGCGGACACTGATGGCCGGCCTGCGGACGGTCGGTTTCCACCCGGTGGGCGCGGCCCGCGAGGAGGTCGTGGACACCGAGAACGGCGATCGTGGCCGGCGCTACTTCGTGACCCTGGAGGACGGTCCGCCGCTGGACGTCACCGTGGTCGACCGGGAGCAGCAGGCCCAGGGCTTCTTCTACCGCGCGTGGCGCAATCTGACGCTGCGCGGTTTCGCGACCCGCAGCAGTCTCCAGTCGCTGCGCCAGGCACTGGAGCAGGAGGCTCTGCTCGCCTACGCGGCGATCGCGGCCGGAGCCAACGCCCCCAAGCTGATCGCGACCTCGGAACTCGGCCCTGACGCCGTCATGCTCGTCTACGAGCACACCGGCGGGCGCACGCTCGACTCGCTCGCGGACGAGGAGATCACCGACGACCTGCTGCGCCTGACCTGGCACCAGGTGCAGGCGTTGCAGTCGCGGCGCATCGCCCACCGCAGGCTCGCCGGTGACGCGATTCTGGTGGATCGTTCCGGCACGGTGATCCTCACGGACCTGCGCGGCGGCGAGATCGCGGCCGGTGAACTGCTGCTGCGCATGGACGTCGCCCAGTTGGTGACGACGATCGGTCTGCGGGTGGGCGCCGAACGCGCGGTGGCCTCGGCGGTCGGTGTCCTCGGCCCCGATGCCGTGGCCGACTGTCTGCCGATGCTCCAGCCCATCGCGCTGTCGCGCTCCACGCGCGCGACGCTGCGCCGGCTGTCCCGGGAGCGGGCCCAGCGGGAGCGCGACGCGATCCTTGAGGCGTCCCAGCAGACCAGGCTGGCCCGCGCGGAGGAGGCCTCGGAGAGCTCCACGCCCGTACTCGAAAAGCCCGACAAGAAGGCCGTACGTGCGGAGCAGCGGGCCGAGAAGCGTGCCATCGACGAGGCGTTGGACGAGGCGCGCGAGGAGGATCTGCTCACCCAGATCCGCCACCAGGTGCTGCTGATCAGACCGCAGGCGCACGTCGAACCGGCCCGTCTGGAGCGGGTGCGGCCACGCACGCTGATCAGTTTCATCGCGGGCGCGATCGGTGCGTACTTCCTGCTGACGCAGCTCACGCACATCGAGTTCGGGCCGCTCGTCGCCAACGCCCAGTGGGGCTGGGTGGCCGCGGCCGTGCTCTTCTCGGCGCTGAGCTACTTCGCGGCGGCGATGGCCCTCCTGGGGTTCGTGCCGGAGCGGGTGCCGTTCCTACGGGCCGTGGCGGCGCAGGTCGCAGGGTCGTTCGTGAAGATCGTGGCACCGGCCGCGGTCGGCGGTGTCGCCCTGAACACACGCTTCCTGCAGCGTGCCGGAGTGCGGCCCGGGCTCGCGGTGGCGAGTGTCGGCGCGTCGCAGCTGTTCGGCCTGGGCTGCCACATCCTGATGCTGCTGTCGTTCGGCTATCTGACCGGCACCGAGAAGACGCCGTCGCTGTCACCCTCCAGGACGGTCATCGCCGGTCTGCTGACGGTGGCGGTGCTGGTGCTCGTGGTGACCTCGGTGCCGTTCCTGCGGAAGTTCCTCGTCACGCGCGTGCGGTCGCTGTTCGCGGGTGTCATCCCGCGCATGCTCGACGTGCTGCAGCGGCCGCAGAAGCTGGTCACCGGCATCGGCGGCATGCTGCTGCTGACGGCCTGCTTCGTGATGTGCCTGGACGCGTCGATCCGGGCGTTCGGCGACCAGTCGACGTCGCTCAGCCTGGCCAGCGTCGCCGTCGTCTTCCTCGCGGGCAACGCGCTCGGTTCCGCGGCCCCCACACCGGGCGGTGTGGGCGCGGTCGAGGCGAGCCTGACGCTCGGTCTGATCGCCGTCGGCCTGCCCAAGGAGGTCGCCGCTCCGGCGGTGCTGCTGTACCGGCTGCTGACGCTGTGGATTCCGGTGCTGCCGGGCTGGCTGTTCTTCAACCACCTGTCCCGCAAGGGCTCCCTGTAGAACACGCACACATACGGACGTGGGGCACGCACGCGTGCGTACCTCGTACGGCCCGTGCCCCGAGCGCCCCGTCGCATGCGACCTCAGGATGGGAGCATGCCGAACCCCTCCCGGCTGCGTGCCGCTGCCCTGACCGCCACCGTCGTCCTGCTGTCCGCCACGCTGGCGGGCTGCGGTGGCGACTCCAAGGACGAGGATCCGACGGCCCAGAAGCTGAGCTGGAAGGACTGCCCGGCCCCGTCCGAGTCGGAGGGCGGCGGCGCCGCGCCGTCGCCGCTGCCGAACGGCGACAAGTGGCAGTGCGCCACCATGAAGGCGCCTCTCGACTGGAGCAAGCCCAAGGGCGACACGATCGGGCTCGCGCTGGTGCGGGCGAAGGCCAGTGGTGCCGCGAACAAGCGGATCGGGTCGCTCGTCTTCAACTTCGGCGGCCCCGGCGGCTCGGGCGTCACCACGCTGCCCGCGTTCGGCGAGGACTACGCGACCCTGCGCACCCGCTACGACCTGGTGAGCTTCGACCCGCGTGGCGTCGGCCGCAGCGCCGGCGTCAAGTGCGAGAGCGACTCCCAACTCGACGAGTACTTCCAGCAGGACGCCACACCGGACGACACGGCCGAGCGCACCAAGCTCCTGGCCAACACCAAGCAGTTCAACGCGGCCTGCGAGAAGAACTCCAAGAAGATGCTCCCCCAGGTGCGCACCACCGACGCGGCCCGCGACATGGACCTGATGCGCCAGGTCCTCGGCGACGACAAGCTGCACTACTTCGGCATCTCCTACGGCACCGAACTCGGCGGTGTCTACGCCCACTTGTTCCCGAAGCACGTGGGGCGTGCCGTCTTCGACGCGGTCGTCGACCCCACCCAGAACACCGAACAGGGCTCCCTGGGACAGGCCAAGGGCTTCCAACTGGCGCTCGACAACTTCGCCGACGACTGCACGTCGAAAACCACGGACTGCCCGATCGGCGACACCGCACAGAACGTCAAGGACCGCATCGCCAAGCTGCTCAAGAGCCTCGACAGCAAGCCGATCACGGGCGTCTTCCCCCGTCGGTTGACCCAGACCGCCGCCACCAACGGCATCGCGCAGGCGCTGTACTCCAAGGACTTCTGGGAATACCTCACCGAGGGGCTCGAACAGGCCTACAGCGGTGACGGCAAGGTCCTCATGGTGCTGTCCGACTCGATGAACGGGCGCAGCGAGAACGGCGAGTACAGCAACATCGCCGCGGCGAACGTCGCCATCAACTGCGCCGACGAGAAGCCGCGGTACACCGCCGACTACGTGGAGCGGAAGCTGCCCGAGTTCCGGGCCGCCTCTCCCCTCTTCGGCGACTTCCTGGCCTGGGGCATGGTCGGCTGCACCGACTGGGCCGTGCCGGGCGCCGCCGACCATCCCGACGTGAGCGCGGCCGGTTCGGCGCCGATCCTCGTCGTGGGCAACACCGGTGACCCGGCCACGCCGTACGAGGGCGCGCGGAAGATGGTGGACGCGCTGGGCAAGGGCGTCGCGGTCGAGCTGACGTACAAGGGCCAGGGGCACGGTGCGTACGACAGCAAGAACAAGTGCGTGCAAAGCGCGGTGAACGGCTATCTGCTGAACGGAAAAGTGCCGACTGCCGGCACCGTCTGCTCCTGACCCTCCCTCCCGAATTCAAGCAAAATCGCAGGTCAAACGGTTATCCACAGGCCGTCACGGGCTCGGCTCGCGCCGCCTAATATGGCCTGACCGCCATCCGCGGCGTGACGCGGACGGCCTGCGAGGGGGGAATGCACATGGCGCGATTCGTACGGTGGACGGCTCTGGTGGCCGCCGCCGCACTGCTGACGGCCGGCTGTAGCAGCGGCTCGTCGGACGACGGCAAGGACGGCGCGGGCGCGGGGGACGCCAAGCCGTCCGCAGCCGGCTCGCCCTCTTCTACGTCCACCACGGCCGCGCTGCCCGCGTCGCTGACCGCGCAGAGGCTCGACTGGGGACGCTGCAAGGCCACCGCCGACTCGGCCGCGCCCAGCAGCGACTGGCAGTGCGCGACGCTCAAGGTGCCGCTGGACTGGGCGAAGCCGGACGGCTCCACGATCGGGCTGGCGCTGATCCGCTCGAAGGCGACCGGCGGCGACCGCATCGGCTCGCTCCTGTTCAACTTCGGTGGTCCTGGCGGCTCGGGCGTGGACTTCATGCCGGCGTACTCCACCACCGTGTCCGCGCTGCACGAGCACTACGACCTGGTGAGCTGGGACCCGCGCGGGGTTGCCGCCAGCGAAGGCGTCCGCTGCCGCAGCGACAAGGCGATCCAGGCCACCGAGGACGTGGACGCCACACCGGACACACCGGCCGAGGAGAAGGCGTACTTCCAGGACGCCGCCGACTTCGGCAAGGGCTGCGAGAAGGCCGCCGGAAAGCTGATGGCACACGTGTCGACGACCGACACGGCCCGCGACATGGACCTGATGCGCCAGGTCCTGGGCGACACGAAGATGCACTACTTCGGCATCTCGTACGGCACCGAACTGGGCGGTGTCTACGCCCACTTGTTCCCGAAGAAGGTGGGCCGGCTGATCCTGGACGCGGTCGTCGACCCGACCGCCGACACGGTGGGCCACGCGCTGAACCAGACCCGGGGCTTCCAGCGCGCGCTGGACGACTACCTCAAGTCGAGGAACCAGGACCCGGCTCAGGGCTCTAAGAAGATCGCGGCCCTGCTGAAGCGGATCGACGCCAAACCGCTGGCCACCTCGACCGGGCGGAAGCTGACCCAGACACTCGCACTGACCGGCATCGTCCTGCCGCTGTACAGCAAGGAGAGCTGGCCCACCCTGACCAGCGCCCTGAACTCCGCGGAGGAGGGCGACGGTTCGGAGCTGCTGGCCCTCGCCGACGGCTACAACGACCGTGACAGCGCGGGGCACTACGGCACGACGACCCACTCCCAACGGGTCATATCGTGCTTGGACGACAAGCAGCGGCCGACGCCCGAGCAGACGCAGAAGCTGCTGCCCGAGTTCGAGAAGATCTCCCCCGTGTTCGGCGACTTCCTGGGCTGGGACACGGCCGGGTGGTGTCACGACTGGCCGGTGGCCGGGCAGTACGACACCCCGGAGGTCAGCGCGCCCGGCGCGGCGCCGATCCTGGTGGTCGGCAACACCGGGGACCCGGCGACGCCGTACGAGGGCGCCCGCAAGATGGTCGACGAGCTGGGCAAGGGCGTCGGTGTGGAGCTCACCTGGAAGGGCGAGGGCCATGGCGCGTACGGCAGTGGGAGCGACTGTGTCGACTCGACGGTGGACGCGTATCTGCTGAAGGGGACGGTGCCCAAGGACGGCAAGGTCTGCGCCTCCTAGCGCGAGCGTCCTCCCGGATCTCCGCCCGAGCAGCGGAAAGGGGCCCGGCACCTGTGGTGCCGAGCCCCTCCCGGGAAGGCGTGTGCCTAGTAGACCGGCTTGTCGGGCTCGATCTGGTTGACCCAGCCGATCACGCCGCCGCCGACGTGGACCGCGTCGGCGAAGCCCGCCGACTTCAGGACGGCGAGGACTTCCGCACTGCGGACACCCGTCTTGCAGTGCAGGACGATCTTCTTGTCCTGCGGGAGGGTCTCCAGGGCGGTGCCCATGAGGAACTCGTTCTTGGGGATCAGCTTGGCGCCGGGGATCGAGACGATCTCGTACTCGTTGACCTCGCGTACATCGATGATCTCGATGTTCTCGCCGTCGTCGATCCACTCCTTGAGCTGCTTGGGAGTGATCGTCGAGCCGGCGGCGGCCTGCTGGGCCTCCTCGGAGACGACGCCGCAGAAGGCCTCGTAGTCGATGAGCTCGGTGACGGTCGCGTTCGGCCCGCACACCGCGCAGTTGGGGTCCTTGCGGACCTTCACCTGGCGGTACTGCATCTCCAGGGCGTCGTAGATCATCAGGCGTCCGACGAGCGGGTCGCCGACGCCGGTGAGGACCTTGATGGCCTCGGTGACCTGGATGGAGCCGATGGACGCGCACAGCACGCCCAGGACGCCGCCCTCGGCGCAGGAGGGGACCATGCCGGGGGGCGGGGGCTCCGGGTAGAGGCAGCGGTAGCAGGGGCCGTGCTCGGACCAGAAGACGGAGGCCTGGCCGTCGAAGCGGTAGATCGAACCCCACACGTACGGCTTGTTCAGCAGTACGGCGGCGTCGTTGACCAGGTAGCGGGTCGCGAAGTTGTCCGTGCCGTCGACGATCAGGTCGTACTGGCTGAAGATGTCCATCACGTTCTCGGCCTCAAGCCGCTCTTCGTGAAGGACCACGTTCACGTACGGGTTGATGCCCAGCACGGAGTCGCGCGCCGACTCCGCCTTGGAACGGCCGATGTCGGCCTGGCTGTGGATGATCTGGCGCTGCAGGTTCGACTCGTCGACCTCGTCGAACTCCACGATGCCGAGCGTGCCCACGCCCGCCGCGGCCAGGTACATCAGCGCCGGCGAGCCCAGACCGCCGGCGCCCACACAGAGCACCTTGGCGTTCTTCAGCCGCTTCTGCCCGTCCATGCCCACATCGGGGATGATCAGGTGGCGGGAGTACCTGCGGACCTCGTCTACGGTGAGCTCGGCAGCCGGCTCGACCAGGGGTGGCAGCGACACGGGGACTCCGTTGGTCGGTCAATCACTACAGTTGTTCTCCCCGTAACACTGCCATGCCCCTCTTCATTCCGAGACACCCGTTCCGATCCGCGAGACGATCTCGTCCCAGTAGCCGGGCATGGTCTCCCAGGGGTCGGTGCGGCCGCCGCGATCGGTGTGGTCGGTGAAGTAGATGGTCGAGGCACCCTGCCAGCGGGCGATGCGCAGCGCCTCGTCGAGATGGCCGCGCGGGACGCTGTGCACGAAGTGGCAGAAGCGTTCGGGCGGGTGGTCGGCGGTCCACTCGGCGACCTGCGACCAGCGGTAGTCGCTCCACGGGCCGGAGAAGGTCACCAACTGGTCGGCGAACTCGGCGTATCCGGGGTGCGGGTGGGTGCCGTGCCCCAGGACGACATGGGCGCCGTCGCGGATCTCGCGGAGCGTGGCGACCGTGCGGCGGACCTCGGGGAGCACGGTGCGTCCGATGGGACAGCGGTCCAGGAGGAAGCCGTCGGCCCGGTACCAGTCGAGATAGCGGTGCGCCTCGGAGATCAGCTCGCCGGAGGCACGGGCGCCGTACGCGGCGTCCAGGTGACCGAGAACACGGACGCCCATGTTGCGCAGGCGGCCGGCCGCTTCCAGGCAGTGCGGGTCGGGACGCGTCCCCGGGCCGGAGGAGACGTTGAGGACGACCCAGTGCAAGGGGGTACCGGGGCGGGTGAGTTCGCCCCACTCGGCCGGTGCGACGAGGGGGTGTGCGTAGCCGGGGATGCCGAAGCCGGTATGGACGCCGGTGCTGGTGGTGCCCGGGGTCGTGCTGGTCAGATGCGGCACGCCGCCTCCATCCAGATGTCGGCGAGGGACTCCTCCAGGTTGATCCGGGGCCGCCAGCCGAGCCGGTCGCGCGCGGTGCGTACGTCGGCCTGCTGCCAGCTGCCGCAGCCGTCCGGGTACGCGACCGGGGCCGCGTGGTCGGGGTCGGTGC
>NZ_JAWOAI010000347.1:0-10819 GCF_033194735.1 Streptomyces sp. W16 | reverse complement strand
GCGCGCCACGGCCAACCGCCTCGCCAACTTCGACGACGCGAACCTGCGTCGCTCGGCCCGCGCGGCCGTCCCCGCCGGCGCCCGTGTGGGCCGTGCACTGGAGATCCTCGCCGACGAGGTCCCCGAGCACCTCGCGGCGGCCGGCCGCCTCCGCATGGCCCACAAGCAGGCCTCCCTGGAGGAACTGGGCGCGCTGGCCGACCCGCCGCTGACGAAGGACGCCGTGGCGGGCCGTATCCGCCGTCTGCTGGCGATGGCCGACAAGCGTGCCCAGGACCTCGGCATCCCGGGCACGGAGTCCAGCATCACCGAGGAGATGGCCGACAACATGGTCGGCTGACCATCAGGCGACAGGGCTCGGCTGACGATCCCTCAACACGCCGGTGCGGATGCCCACTTGGGGCGTCGGCACCGGCGGTTCGCCGTCTTCAGCCCCTTGATCGATTGCTGACGAGCCGTCAACACGCCGATGCGGGCGCCCGTTCGGACCTGACGGCTGACCGGGCCGGGGGCAAATATCGGCCCGTACCCCGGAGGGTCGCTTGTCTGCCCTTGTGTCGCCCTTGACTCGATCATGAAGTGTCATGAGCCTGGCAACTGTTCGCTGCTGTGGCGGACAACTGCTAGGGGGATTAATGAGACACAGAGCGAGATCGATCCTCGCTGTCGGTGCACTCCTGATCGCCGGGGCGAGCATCGCACCGATCGCCCAGGCGCAGGGCGGGAGTTCCGCGAAGTCCGACCCCGACGAGGTCAAGGTCTTCCACGCCGACGTCACCCAGAAGCAGATACCGCTGCTCCTGAAGGCCGGACAGGACGCGCACGAACTCGGCGACAACCAGTTCTCGTCCTCCGGCAAGACCTCCGTCGAGGTCTACCTCACCGACCAGCAGGCCCAGAAGCTGGAGAAGCAGGGCGTCGACCTCACCGAGCACACCCTGTCGGCGAAGGCCGAGACGCGCGTCGAGGACGCGGCGCAGGGCGTGTTCAGGCCGTACAGCGGAAGCGGCGGTCTGAAAGAGGAGATCGTCAAGACCGGGCAGGCCAACCCCGGGCTCACCAAGGTCGAGTCCATCGGCAAGACGATCAACGGCCAGGACATCCTCGCGCTCAAGCTGACCAAGAACGCGAAGAAGACCAAGGACGGCTCCAAGCCGTCGGTGCTGTACGTGTCCAACCAGCACGCGCGCGAGTGGATCACGCCGGAAATGACCCGCCGGCTGATGCACTACTACCTGGACAACTACAAGACCGACAAGCGCATCAAGAAGATCGTCGACTCCACCGAGCTGTGGTTCGTGCTGTCCGCCAACCCGGACGGCTACGACTACACCTTCAAGGACTCCGGCACCCGCCTGTGGCGCAAGAACCTGCGGGACGTCAACGCCGACGGCACCATCTCCACCGGCGACGGCGTCGACCTCAACCGCAACTTCGCCTACAAGTGGGGCTACGACGACGAGGGTTCGTCCCCGAACCCGACGAGCGAGACCTACCGCGGCACGGCTCCGGCCTCCGAGCCCGAGACCCAGGCACTCGACAACTTCGAGAAGCGCGTCGGCTTCAGCTACGGCATCAACTACCACTCCGCCGCCGAACTCCTCCTCTACGGAGTCGGCTGGCAGGTCGCGACGCCCACCCCGGACGACGTGCTCTACAAGGCGCTCGCCGGCACCCCGGACAACCCGGCGATCCCCGGCTACCACTCGCAGGTCTCCTCGGAGCTGTACACGACCAACGGCGAGGCGGACGGTCACGCGTCGAACGTCAACGGCATGTCGATGTTCACCCCGGAGATGTCGACCTGCCAGACCGCGTCGAACATCGACCCGAACGACGCCTGGAACGCGGCCGACTGCCAGTCCGTCTTCAACTTCCCCGACGACGAGAAGCTGATCCAGGACGAGTTCGCGAAGAACATCCCGTTCGCGCTGTCCGTCGCCGAGACGGCCGTCCACCCCGACCAGCCGAAGTCGTCCGTCGGCCTCAGCGCCGCCGACTTCACCCCGGCCACCTTCCCGACGTCGTACTCGCGCGGCGCCGACCAGGAGGTCTCCGTCGTCGTACGGAAGTCCGTGCGCGACAAGGAGCTCAAGTACCGCGTCAACGGCGGCCGTACGCACGACACGGCGCTCAAGGCATGGAAGGGCGGCCAGACCTACGGCGGGGACGACAACCTGTACTTCGACGAGTACCGGGCCAAGGTCAAGGACGGCGACCCGGGTGACAAGGTCGAGGTGTGGTTCACCGGCGAGACGAAGGCCGGGAAGCCCACCTCCAGCGCCCACTTCACGTACACGGTGGCCAAACTGCCCTCGGCGAGCACCCTGGTCGTAGCCGAGGAGGGGGCTGCCGCCACCCAGGCGCAGACCTACGTCGACGCCCTGAAGGCCGACGGCCGTAAGGCGATCGTCTGGGACGTCGCCACCCAGGGCGCGCCCGACGCGCTCGGCGTGCTCGACCACTTCAAGACGGTCGTCCACTACTCGGGCCCGGCGGGCCCCGGCAACGACACCCAGCTCCAGCTGCGCGCCTTCCTCAACGAGGGCGGCAAGCTGATCGAGGCCGGCGAACAGGCCGGCGGCTCCGTCGCCCTGGCCGACGGCACCCCCTCGAACGACTTCAGCCAGTACTACCTGGGCGCCTATTCGCGTACGTCCACCCCCGGGGCCACCGGCTTCACCGGCTCCGGCAAGCTCGACGGCTTCACCGGACCGCTCGGCGACGCGCCCGGCAACCCGCTGGACCGGGCCGGCACCTACAGCGTCACCTCGGACTCGCTGTCGCCCACCACGTACCCGCAGTTCGCGAGCGCGGGGGCGGGCAAGTTCGCCGGGACCGTCAACCCGTACGGGCCCTACGCGGGCTCCTACATGGCCGCGGCCGTCCACACCGACGACGCGTACAAGCGCCTCACCCGCACCATCGACCTCACCGGAGTGAGCGCGGCCGACAAGCCCACGCTGCGCAGTGAGCTGCTGTGGGACACCGAGCCCGGCTACGACCACGCCGTGGTCGAGATCCACACCACCGGGGCCGACGACTGGACCACGCTCCCGGAGGTGGGCGGCGCCACCAGCACCGCTGTACCGACGGAGTGCGAGGCCGGATTCCTGGTCGCCGAGCACCCCTGGCTCAAGCACTACCTGACGGTCGCGAGCGGCGGCTGCACCGCGACCGGCACCACCGGCTCGTGGAACAGCCTCACCGGCGCCTCCAACGGCTGGCAGCAGGTCGGCTTCGACCTGAGCGCCTACGCGGGCAAGTCCGTGGAGGTCTCGCTCAGTTACATCACCGACCCGGGCACCGGCGGCCACGGCGTCCTCGCCGACGACACCTCGCTCGTCGTGGGCGGCACGGCGACCCAGACCGAGGGATTCGAGACCTCCCTCGGCGCCTGGACCGTCACCGGTCCGCCCGCCGGCAGCCCCGCGGTCCTGAACGACTGGACCCGCACCGGAGCCCTGTTCCAGACGTACGGCGCGGTCACCACCGACCGGACCGTACTGCTGGGCTTCGGCCTGGAACAGGTCACCTCGGCGACCGACCGCGCGGCCCTGCTCAACAAGGCGCTGGCGGCTCTGAAGAGCTGACTCGGTGTGACGATGTCATGAACATCCAGGGCGGTCCGTACCCCTACTGGCGGGTACGGACCGCCCTGCGGTGTATGGGGCATCTCGATGTCACCACGGAGGGCTCAGGGAGGTAGGGTCGTAGGCGGTCGGGGACATCCCATACAACTCGCCGGCACTGAGCCGGCGTACCAACGAGGAGATCGGTTCGTGACGATCCGCGTAGGCATCAACGGCTTTGGCCGCATCGGTCGTAACTACTTCCGCGCGCTGCTGGAGCAGGGTGCTGACATCGAGATCGTGGCTGTCAACGACCTGGGTGACACCGCGACCACCGCTCACCTTCTGAAGTACGACACCATCCTGGGCCGCCTCAAGGCCGAGGTGTCGCACACCGCCGACACGATCACCGTCGACGGCCACACCATCAAGGTGCTGTCCGAGCGCAACCCCGCCGACATCCCGTGGGGCGAGCTGGGCGTCGACATCGTCATCGAGTCGACCGGCATCTTCACGAAGAAGGCCGACGCCGAGAAGCACATCGCCGGCGGCGCCAAGAAGGTCCTCATCTCGGCTCCGGCCAAGGACGAGGACATCACCATCGTGATGGGCGTCAACCAGGACAAGTACGACGCGGCGCAGCACCACGTCATCTCGAACGCCTCCTGCACCACCAACTGTGTGGCGCCGATGGCCAAGGTTCTCGACGAGAACTTCGGCATCGTCAAGGGCCTGATGACGACGGTCCACGCGTACACGAACGACCAGCGCATCCTGGACTTCCCGCACTCGGACCTGCGCCGCGCGCGTGCCGCCGCCGAGAACATCATCCCGACCACGACCGGTGCCGCCAAGGCCACCGCCCTGGTCCTCCCGCAGCTCAAGGGCAAGCTGGACGGCATCGCGATGCGCGTCCCGGTCCCGACCGGCTCGGCCACCGACCTGGTCGTGACGCTGCAGCGCGAGGTCACCAAGGACGAGGTCAACGCCGCGTTCAAGAAGGCCTCCGAGGACGGCGACCTCAAGGGTTACCTGACGTACACCGAGGACCCGATCGTCTCCTCGGACATCGTCGGCGACCAGGCCTCCTGCACCTTCGACTCCCTCCTGACCATGGTTCAGGAAGGCAACACGGTGAAGATCCTCGGCTGGTACGACAACGAGTGGGGCTACTCCAACCGCCTCGTCGACCTCACGGTCTTCGTCGGCGGCCAGCTCTAGTTCCCAGAGCAGGCATCTCGATGTGAGCCAGGGCTCGGGCAGCGCACGCCGCGCTGTCCGAGCCCTGCGCTACGTAGTGATCGATCAGCCCTCTCGGATCCGAAGAGCCTGAAGAGCCTTCCCTAGGAGCCCCTTTCATGAAGACGATCGACGAACTTCTCGCCGAAGGCGTGGACGGCAAGCGGGTCTTCGTCCGCGCCGACCTCAACGTCCCGCTGGCCGACGGCCTCATCACCGACGACGGCCGCATCCGCGCCGTACTCCCCACCGTCAAGGCCCTCGTCGAGGCGGGCGCCAAGGTGATCGTGGCCTCGCACCTGGGCCGCCCCAAGGGCGCCCCGGACCCGGCCTTCTCCCTCCTCCAGCCCGCCGAGCGCCTCGCTGAACTCCTCGGCGCGCCCGTCGCGTTCGCCCAGGACACGATCGGCCCCGCCGCCCACGACGCGGTGCGCGGCCTCGAACCCGGCCAGGTTGCGGTCATCGAGAACCTGCGCTTCAACGCGGGCGAGACCGCCAAGGACGACGTCGAGCGCGGCGAGTTCGCCGACCAGCTCGCCGCCCTGGCCGACATCTACGTAGGCGACGGTTTCGGCGCCGTGCACCGCAAGCACGCCTCCGTGTACGACCTCCCGGCCCGCCTGCCGCACTACGCCGGCTACCTCATCGCCACCGAGGTCGGCGTCCTGAAGAAGCTCACCGAGGACGTGAAGCGGCCCTACGTCGTCGCCCTCGGCGGCTCCAAGGTCTCCGACAAGCTCGCCGTCATCGACCAGCTCCTCGGCAAGGCCGACCGCATCCTCATCGGCGGCGGCATGGCCTTCACCTTCCTCAAGGCCAAGGGCTACGAGATCGGCGCCTCCCTGGTCCAGGACGACCAGCTGCCCGCCGTCACCGAGTACGTCGAGCGCGCCGAGAAGAACGGCGTCGAACTGGTCGTCCCGGTCGACGTCGTGACCTCGGCCGGCTTCCCGGACCTGAAGACGAAGGCACCGTCCAACCCCACCGTCGTCGCCGCGGACGCCATCCCGGCCGACCAGATGGGCCTCGACATCGGTCCCGAGACCGGTGCCCTGTACGCCTCGAAGCTCGCCGACGCGGCCACCATCTTCTGGAACGGCCCGATGGGCGTCTTCGAGCACCCCGACTACGCCGAGGGCACCAAGGCGGTCGCCCAGGCCCTCGTCGACTCCCAGGCCTTCACGGTCGTCGGCGGTGGCGACTCCGCCGCCGCCGTCCGCATCCTGGGCTTCGACGAGACGGCATTCGGCCACATCTCGACCGGCGGCGGCGCCTCCCTCGAATACCTAGAGGGCAAGACGCTCCCCGGCCTCGCCGCACTGGAGGACTGACCCTGATGAGCACGCGCACGCCGATCATGGCGGGCAACTGGAAGATGAACCTCAACCACCTTGAGGCCATCGCCCACGTCCAGAAGCTCGCCTTCGCCCTCGCGGACAAGGACTACGAGGCCGTCGAGGTCGCCGTCCTGCCGCCCTTCACCGACCTGCGCTCCGTGCAGACCCTGGTCGACGGCGACAAGCTCAAGATCAAGTACGGCGCCCAGGACATCTCGGCGCACGACTCCGGCGCCTACACCGGCGAGATCTCCGGAGCGATGCTGGCCAAGCTGAAGTGCACGTACGTGGCCGTCGGCCACTCCGAGCGCCGCCAGTACCACGCCGAGACCGACGACATCGTCAACACCAAGGTCAAGGCCGCCTACAAGCACGGCCTCACCCCGATCCTGTGCGTCGGCGAGGAACTGGAGATCCGCGAGGCGGGCAACCACGTCGCCCACACGCTCTCCCAGGTCGAGGGCGGCCTCAAGGACGTCCCGGCCGAGCAGGCCGAGTCCGTGGTCATCGCCTACGAGCCCGTCTGGGCCATCGGCACCGGCAAGGTCTGCGGCGCCGACGACGCCCAGGAGGTCTGCCAGGCCATCCGCGGCAAGCTCGCCGAGCTGTACACCCAGGAGCTGGCCGACCAGGTCCGCATCCAGTACGGCGGCTCCGTCAAGTCCGGCAACGTCGCCGAGATCATGGCGCAGCCCGACGTCGACGGCGCCCTGGTCGGCGGTGCCTCGCTGGACGCCGACGAGTTCGTCAAGATCGTGCGCTTCCGTGACCAGTGAGACCGTGAGTAGGCCTTAGCGGCGATCCGTCGTACCCTTGCGGGGACATGGCCCTACAGCCATGTCCCCGTCGTCCATCCGAATCCGAGGAAGTTGGTCCAGCCGTGGTTTTGGGGTTCTCGATCGCCCTGATCGTCTTCAGCCTGCTGCTGATGCTGCTGGTGCTGATGCACAAGGGGAAGGGTGGCGGTCTCTCCGACATGTTCGGTGGCGGCATGTCGTCGTCCGTCGGCGGTTCTTCGGTCGCCGAGCGCAACCTCGACCGCATCACCGTGGCGCTCGGTCTGCTGTGGTTCACCTGCATCGTCGTACTCGGCCTGCTGATGAAGACGAGCTGACCGCACGTTCCTTCGCACATTCCGTACGTAAGGCCCCATGTTCGGTACGCGCAGCTGAGCGCGGCCTATCATGGGGCTTGCGTCTAGGTGTAGGGGCCTGTAACTCCAACCACTGGACGCGCGTTGGGCCTTACGTAGACTGAGGCGCTCGCAACGGAGCGAAAACGCCGACTCGCTTCGCGGCACCATCACGCAGGGAGTTACGACCGTGGCAAGTGGCAACGCGATCCGTGGAAGCCGGGTCGGGGCGGGGCCGATGGGTGAGGCCGAGCGTGGCGAGTCCGCGCCCCGGCTGCGCATCTCCTTCTGGTGCTCCAACGGGCACGAGACGCAGCCCAGCTTCGCCAGCGACGCGCAGGTTCCCGACACCTGGGACTGCCCGCGCTGCGGCTTTCCCGCCGGACAGGACCGGGACAACCCGCCGGACCCGCCGCGCACCGAGCCCTACAAGACGCACCTCGCGTATGTACGGGAGCGGCGCAGCGACGCGGACGGCGAGGCGATCCTCGCCGAGGCACTCGCCAAACTGCGGGGAGAAATCTAGGAGTTGAACCGGCCGGACGCCCACAGGGTGTCTGGCCGGAGCTGTTTCGCACCCCGGCGGCCGGCCGCCTCCGGACCGATTGTCAGTGGCACCCTCTACGGTTTGTGAACAGGCGAACCGCGAGGGGGAGTTGTGACGACGGTCGACGGGACGGGCGGGCATGCGCCCGCATGGCGCGGGGGATTCGGACGGCTGTGGAGCGCCGCCGTGATCTCCCGGTTCGGGGACGCGCTGCGTACGGCCGCGCTGCCCCTGCTCGCCGTAAAGCTCACCGACGCCCCGCTCGTCATCGCCTCCGTCACCGCCTGCGGATACCTCCCCTGGCTGCTTTTCGGACTGCTCGGCGGTGCCGTCGCGGACCGGGTCGACCAGCGGCGCGCGATGTGGGCAGTGGACTTGTTACGGGGGCTGCTCGTCGCCTCCTTCGCGTTCGCCGTCGGACTCGGCCACGCCTCGATCCCGCTGCTGCTCGCCCTCGCCTTCTGTCTGACCACGCTCCAGACCCTCTTCGACAACGCGTCCACCGCCCTCCTGCCGTCCCTGGTGGCCCGTGAGGCGCTGGGCAGCGCCAACGCCCGGCTGATGACCGGCCAGCAGCTCGCGGGCGGTCTGCTGGCCGGTCCACTCGTGCCGCTGCTGCTGACGGCCGGGGCTTTCATGCCGTTCGCGGCCGACGCGAGCACCTACCTCCTGGCCGCCGCCCTGGTGGCCTCCCTGCGCACCGGACCGCCCGAGCGGGAGCCGCGCCCGGCCGGCAGCACCCTCAGGACGGAGATAGGGGAGGGTCTGCGCGCCCTGTGGGGCGACCGGGCCCTGCGCGCGGTCTGCGTGGCCACCCTGCTGTGCAACATCGGCATGGGCGCCCTGATCGCCACGACCGTCCTGCACGTGACGCGCTGGCTGGACGCGGGCAACGCCGGATACGCGGCGGCGATGACGGCGTACGCGGCCGGCAGCCTCTGCGGCGGCTTCGTCGCCCAATGGATCGCGCGCCGCACCGGCCGGGTCCGGGCGCTGCTTGTGGCCGGGAGCGTCCAGACGGCGTCGCTGCTGCTCGTCGGCACCGTCCGCCACCTGGGCGCCCTGGTTGTGGGCATGCTCCTGCTCGGCGCGATGAACCTGGTGTGGAACGTCAACCAGGTCACCCTGATGCAGCAGCGCAGCCCGGCCGCCATGGTCGGCCGCATCGCCTCAGCGTTCCGCACGTCCTCGACGTCGGGAGCCCCGCTCGGCGCGCTGCTCGGCGGAGTCGTGGCCGGAACCTTCGGGCTGAACGGACCCGCCCTGCTCGCGGCAGCCCTCTTCGGGCTCGCCGTCGCCTCGTTGATACCCGCGGTCAAGCCGGACGTACCTGTTGTTGCCTCGCAGGACAACGGGACGACCGCTCGCGCCACGGGCTGATCAATTAGGTTGGAACCGGCCCCCAGGTCGGTAGGAAAGAAGGCTGAAGTCGCAATGAACGCAGACGGCCGTACCAGGCTCAATCAGACGCCCGAGTGGACCGCCTTGGCCAAGCACCGTGAGGAGCTTGGCGAGGTGCGGCTGCGGGAGCTGTTCGCCGCCGATCCCGGACGTGGCACCGGCTACACGCTCCGGGTCGGTGACCTGCACCTCGACTACTCGAAGCACCTCGTCACCGACGAGACCCTGCGGCTGCTGCACGCGCTGGCCGCCGCCACCGGTGTGTTCGGCCTCCGGGACGCGATGTTCCGCGGCGAGAAGATCAACGTGACGGAGGACCGCGCGGTCCTGCACACCGCGCTGCGTGCCCCGCGTGACGCGGTGATCGAGGTCGACGGTGAGAACGTGGTGCCGCAGGTGCACGCGGTCCTCGACAAGATGGCCGGCTTCGCGAACCGCGTCCGCTCCGGCGAGTGGACCGGGTACACGGGCAAACGCATCAAGAACGTCGTAAACATCGGCATCGGCGGTTCCGACCTCGGCCCGGCGATGGCGTACGAGGTGCTGCGGAGCTTCACCGACCGAGATCTGACGGTCCGCTTCGTGTCGAACGTGGACGGTGCCGACCTGCACGAGGCCACCCGCGACCTCGACCCGGCCGAGACGCTGTTCATCGTCGCGTCCAAGACCTTCACCACGATCGAGACGATCACCAACGCGACCTCGGCCCGCGACTGGCTGCTCACCGAGCTGAAGGCCGGTCAGGACGCCGTCGCCAAGCACTTCGTGGCGCTGTCGACGAATGCCGGCAAGGTGAGCGAGTTCGGCATCGACACGGCCAACATGTTCGAGTTCTGGGACTGGGTCGGCGGACGGTACTCGTACGACTCTGCTATCGGGCTGTCGCTGATGATCGCGATCGGGCCGGACCGTTTCCGCGAGATGCTCGACGGTTTCCACCTCGTCGACGAGCACTTCCGCACCGCGCCCGCCGAGACCAACGTGCCTTTGCTGCTCGGCCTGTTGGGCGTCTGGTACGGCAACTTCCACGACGCCCAGTCGCACGCGGTCCTGCCCTACAGCCACTACCTCTCCAAGTTCACCGCCTACTTGCAGCAGCTGGACATGGAGTCCAACGGCAAGTACGTGGGCCGGGACGGCCAGGAGGTCGACTGGCAGACCGGGCCGGTGGTGTGGGGCACGCCCGGCACGAACGGACAGCACGCCTACTACCAACTCATCCACCAGGGCACGAAGTTGATCCCGGCGGACTTCATCGGCTTCGCCGAGCCGGTGGCCGAGCTGAGTGACGGGCTCAAGGCGCAGCACGATCTGCTGATGGCCAACTTCTTTGCCCAGACACAGGCGTTGGCGTTCGGCAAGACGCCCGACGAGGTGCGCGCGGAGGGTGTGGCGGAGGAGCTGGTGCCGCACAAGACCTTCAAGGGCAACCACCCCACGACCACCATCCTGGCCCGCGAGCTCACCCCGTCGGTGCTCGGCCAGCTCATCGCGCTCTACGAACACAAGGTGTTCGTCCAGGGCGCGGTCTGGAACATCGACTCCTTCGACCAGTGGGGCGTCGAGCTGGGCAAGGTCCTCGCCAAGCGCG
>NZ_JAWOAI010000346.1:0-10833 GCF_033194735.1 Streptomyces sp. W16 | reverse complement strand
CGGTTCGCCCCGCTGGCCCTGGACCTCTGCCCATCCGCGCAGTTCGCTGGTGCCCACCTCGTCGATCGCCCGGTGCAGGGCGGCCCGCGCGTCGACGTCCCGGGCGGCCTGCGGAAGCAGCAGGTAGCGGTCGATCGCCCGCCGCAGGGACTCCCGTGCCTGTGCGGCCAGGACCCAGCGTGAGCCCGGATTGAACAGTTGGCGCATGCCGGTGAAGAAGACGGCGCCGCCCGCGATCAGGGCGGTGAGCCAGGCGGGCGCGTGCAGTCCCGCCGCCACGACCGTCGCGGACGTGGCGGCGAGCGCGCCGAGTTCCGTCGTGTAGTGCAACCACCTGGCCCGGTCGCACGCCCCCGCGTAGAACTCCAACTCCTGCCGGGCGAGCGCCAGTAGCGGATCGGGTTGGGAGGCCCAGGCCTGACCGACGGCCGTTCTTCGTCTCATCGCCACATCATCGGGCGATCACGGCCGCCGGCGAAAGCCGTTCCGGGTCAGGAGCGTCGGAGCCGCAGCGTCACCAGCTCGAACGGGCGCAGCCGCAAGGCCAGTTGATCGCCCTCGCGGATGATCTCCTTCGCCTCGGCCGACGGACGTTCCAGCAGGTCGGTGGCCTCCACGGAGTCGAAGGGGAAACCCACCGTCAGTGTCGCCCTGGCCCGTCCCCCGTGGGCCTCGTGGAACCGGACCACGACGTCCCCGCTCCCGTCGTCCGCCAGCTTCACCGCGGTGACCACGACGGCGTCCCGGTCCACGCTCACCAGCGGGGCGACCTCCTGCCCGCCGGTGACCCGCCGTTCCGGCAGATTGATCCGCCAGCCTTCGCGAACGGCGTCGCCGATGGCCGCGCCCGGCACCAGCGCGTGCTGGAAACGGTGGACGCCCTGGTCGGTCTCGGGGTCCGGGAAACGGGGCGCGCGCAGCAGGGAGACGCGCACCGTGGTGGTCGTACCGAGGTCGCCGTCGGTGCGGACCGTACGGGTCACATCGTGGCCGTACGTCGAGTCGTTGACGACGGCGACGCCCCAGCCGGGTTCCTCCAGGTGGATAAAGCGGTGGTTGCAGGCCTCGAACTTGGCCGCCTCCCATGAGGTGTTGGTGTGCGTGGGGCGGTGGAAGTGCCCGAACTGCGTCTCGGACGCGTACCGTTCGGCGTGCACGTCGAGCGGGAAGGCGAGCTTGAGGAACTTCTCGGTCTCGTGCCAGTCGACCTCGGTGTCGATGAGCAGCCGCCGCTCCCCGGGGGCGAGGGACAGCAGTTGGGTGACCCGGGACGCGCCGAAGGACCGTACGATCCGCACCGTGTTCCCGTCGGCCACGACCTCCTCCGCGTCGGTGAGGTCGGTGACCGTGTTGCGGTAGAACTCGTCGACGTCCCAGGCGTCCCACATGTTCGGGAAGTCCGGGTGGAGTTGGAGCAGGTTGGCGGCCCGGCCGGGGGCGATCGTCTCGCGGTCGGCCTCGATGTCGTAGGCGGAGACGACGAGGCCGCGGGCGTCGATCTCGATACGGAGCAGGCCGTTCTCCAGGACGTGTCCGCCGCCGACCCGGGTAGCGAGTGCCGTCTGGCCCTGGTCCGCCGGAGCCTGGGCGCCGCCCGCGAGGACGCCGTCGCGGTTGTGGGGCGCCGAGTTGAACACCAGCTCCCGTGTCCCCTCCCCCGCCAGCGCGCGTTGGGCCGCGTCGATGATGCCGTTCAGCTCGGCGGCCAGTCCCTCGTACGTCTTCCGGGCCTCGCGGTGCACCCAGGCGATGGAGGAGCCGGGCAGGATGTCGTGGAACTGGTGCAGCAGTACTGTCTTCCAGATCCGGTCCAAGTCCTCGTACGGGTAAGGGAATCCGGCCCGTACGGCAGCCGTGGCGGCCCACAGTTCGGCCTCGCGCAGGAGGTGTTCGCTGCGCCGGTTGCCCTGTTTGGTCTTGGCCTGGCTGGTGAGGGTGGCGCGGTGCAGTTCGAGGTACAACTCGCCGACCCAGACCGGGGGTTCGGGGTATTCGGCCTCGGCCTTCTCGAAGAACTCCTTCGGCGTCTCCCAGGCCACGGTCGCCGAGCCTTCGAGGTCGCGCAGACGGGCCGCCTTGGCGACCATCTCGCGGGTGGTGCCGCCGCCTCCGTCGCCCCAGCCGGTGGGCGCCAGGGAGTGGCGGGCGACTCCCTTGTCCTTGAAGTTGCGTGCCGCGTGGGCGATTTCACGGCCCTGCATGGAGCAGTTGTAGGTGTCGACGGGCGGGAAGTGGGTGAAGATCCGGGTGCCGTCGATGCCCTCCCAACGGAAGGTGTGGTGCGGGAACTTGTTCGTCTGCGACCAGGAGATCTTCTGGGTCAGCAGCCACTTGGAGCCGGCGGCCTTGATGATCTGCGGGAGTCCGGCGGCGAAGCCGAAGGTGTCGGGCAGCCAGGCCTCCTCGTTCTCGATGCCGAACTCGTCGAGGAAGAACCGCTTCCCGTGCACGAACTGACGGGCCATCGCCTCCGAGCCGGGCATGTTGGTGTCGGACTCCACCCACATGCCGCCGGCCGGCACGAACCGTCCGTCCGCCACCGCCTTCTTCACCTTCGCCCACACCTCGGGCCGGTGCTCCTTCACCCAGGCCCACTGCTGGGCCTGCGACATGGCGAAGATGAAGTCCGGCTCGTCCTCAAGGAGGGCGGTCATGTTGGAGGTCGTACGGGCCACCTTGCGGACCGTCTCCCGCAGCGGCCACAGCCACGCGGAGTCGATGTGCGCGTGCCCGATGGCGCTGATGCGGTGCGCGGACGGGACGGCGGGCGTCGACAGGACGGCCGCCAGCTGTGAACGGGCTTGCTCCGCCGTGCCGTTGACGTCCTGGAGGTCCACCGCGTCCAGCGCCCTGTCGACGGCCCGCAGCAGGTCCCAGCGGCGCGCCGAGTCCACCGGCAGTTCGGCCATCAGCTCGCCGACCACCTCCAGGTCGAGGACGAGCTGCCAGACGTTCTCGTCGAGGACGGCGAGGTCCATGCGGGTGAGCGTGTACTGCGGCTCGCTGCCGGCGGTCTCCTTGTCGCCCAACTGCGTGGGCACGAAGGGGTGGTAGTCCATGACCACCGGGTTGGACGCGGCCTCGACGTACAGCCGCACCTCCTCGCCGCCGGCGACGGGCGCGCCGATCCGGACCCACTGGTTGCGCGGGTTGAGGCCCTTCACGGGAGTGCCGTCGGGCCGGTAGACGAGGCCCTCGCACTGGAAGCCGGGCATGTTCTCGTCGAAGCCGAGGTCGAGCAGCGCCTCGACGGTCCTCCCGGCCCATTCCTGGGGGACGGTCCCGGTGACGCGGAACCAGCTGGTTCCCCAGGGAGCACCCCACCGGGCGCCCACCTCGATCGGTTCGGGTGTCCCCGCGAGCCCCTCGGCCACGGGCACCGGCTCGTCGGGCGCGTGCCAGACGGCCACTTCCAGCGGCACGGACTCGGGGTACACGGCGGGACGGATGCGCTCTTCGAGAACACGCTTGAGGCGGGCTTCGACCAGGCTGCGGTCGTCATGCATGTGGGGTGCTCCGTGGCTCGGTTGCGGGTGGGACTACGGGTGTTACCAGGTGTAGGCGACGGTCACGGGGGCCGACGCTGTGTAGAGCTCCCCTGTCGCGCGCAGTTCGAACCACGCCTGCTGCTCGCCCTGTTCGGCCTGCAGCCCGCCGGCGTAGAAAGCACGCTGGCAGGTGCCGCCGAGGAACCGCCGGGTGCCGTCCGGCAGCAGCCGGTGCAGCGTGTAGTGGCGTACGGCGTCGGGCGCGGCGTCCCAGGCGAAGCGCAGGTTGCCGCCCGTGGCCGCGGAGATACCGAAGTTGGTGGGAGCGGCCGGTGTCTGTGACGCGTTGGCATCGCGGACGGCCAGACCGCCGAGCCGCCAGTTCACCGGCCCCGCGGTCGCGGTGAGCCTTACACCGATGGCGTGCAGCGTGCCGGAGAGACCGGTCAGCGGCACGGTCACCGTCTGCCAGCCACTGCCCGAGGCCGTCACCGGCAGATACGTGTACGGCGGTGTCGCTCCCGCCGTGCTCGGTTCGGCGGTGGCGACGGCCAGTTCGACGTCGGCGCTGCCGGAGTCGGTGCGGAAGGTCAGGTCGACCACGGTGTCATCGGTGATCAGCATCTGTGTGCCGTACAGGTCCAGCGTCGTCGGCTGGTCGAGTGCGCCCGAGACCAGCACGCTGCTGCCGCCGCGCCACGCGTCCGCGAAGTCGAAGGTCACGGTGGGCCGTTGGCCCGTCGTGCGGACCGCCCAGCGGCGGGACGGCAGCCGGTCCTGGAGTCCCAGGTGGTTCCACGGCGCGTCCGAGGTGACCGCGCCGTCCTCGTACCAGCGCAGTCCGTGCCCGGTGTTGAAGACACTCGCGAACGGCAGCGCGCCACCCACTGTGGATCGGTCCGCGACCGACACCGCAGGCGCCCGCCAGGGGTCGGTGCTGTCCGGCGTCGACGGGTCGAGTGAACGCCCGGTCCAGAACCGGTCGTCGGCGGCGTGGAAGTCGCCCGGGGTGCGGCTCGCGGGGAGGTGGTTGCGGGTCCACTCGGGCCGGTAGAAGCCGATGGACGTGATGTGTGCCTTGGTCGTCGGGACCATCGCGTCCCAACTCACCGTCGAATTCGACCCGTTGGACTCGACATCGACGCCCGCCCACAACTCGTAGCGGCTGCGGCCCAGTCCGTCGGCCTTCGTCCCGGAGGCGGCCAGTGTGCTCGTGCTCCACCGGAAGTCGATGAACATGTCGTCCGCGGCCTGGAAGAACGCCTGGTTCGAGGTGTTCAGCGCGCCCTGCCAGCTGACCGTCCCGCTCACGGTCATCGCGTCGTACCAGGTGACCCGCTGCCCCTGGGCGGCGGCGAGGGACTTCAACTCGCTGACGAAACCCTGCATGTCCGTGCCGAGCGCGGTGTTCCCGCCGCTGGTCTCGGCGTTGACGAACCAGCCGTCGAAGCCGTAGGCGGCGGCGACCGCGACGAGTTGGGCGGCGAGCGGGTAGCGCCCGGCGGCGTCCTTCTGGACCAGGTCGCGGGTCCACTGGAGTTGTCCGCCGTAGGCGACGGGCGGCAGGAAGATGTTGCCGAGGACGGGTACGCCGTGCCGGTGGGCGGCGTCCACGATGGGCGCGTTGGGGGCGAGGATGATGCCCTCGCCGGCGGAGCCGCCCCAGAAGACGAGTTCGTCGAGGTAGGACCAGTGGGTGAGGGCGTAGTAGTCGGCGGTGGCCGCGCCCTGGGAGGGGTTGCTCGACGTCGGTCCGAAGGAGACGAGGGACTGGACGCGGGCCTGGCCGGAGCGGGCGGTGCTGTTCGCGGGGGTCGGGGTGAAGCGTGCGGCCAGCGGCACGGCGGCGGCGTTGAAGGCGAGGTCCGTGTCCGAGGCGGCGGTCCAGGTCTTCAGGCTGTTCCAGGTGATGCCGGTGCCCGGGGTGCCGGAGGGCAGGGAGTCCGGGTACCAGTAACTGGCGTACGGCTGGGTCGCGGTGGCCGCGGCCTGCCCTGCGGCGTAGGCGGGCAGGGGCAGTTGGGGCAGCAGGGCCGCCGCGCCGGCGGCGAGCAGGACGGTGCGTCTGGTGGGGCGTCCTGGGTTCACGAGCTGGTGCCTCCTTGTGGGGTGGGGAGTACCTGGTCGGGAGTGACGACTTCGGTGATGCCGCGCGCGGCGAGGTGTTCCTTGTCGTCCGCGCGCACGTCGAGGACGGTCGCCGGGCGGGCGCCGTCGGCGACGAGTCGGAAGTAGGCGTCGAAGACCGGTCCGCCGGGACCGCAGACCGAGCGGACCGACGGGTCGGCGGGCACGACGAGCGCCGTGCTGCGGGTGGCGGGCGCGTACGTGGGCTCGCGGGCCGCTTCCGACAGCACCAGTGCGATGTCCTTGGCCTGCCGGTCGTTGGTCAACAGGCCCAGTCCGTATTCGAGTTCGGGGAAGTCGGCGAGGTCGCGGGACACGTCGTGGGAGCACCACCAGGTGATTCCCCAGAGGTCGGGGCAGTCAAGGGCGCCCGCGACGGTCGCCTCGGCGAAGGCCGCCGCGTGCTCGGCGGGTACGAGCGGCTGGGGCGCGCCGACCTCCTGGAGCCAGACGGGCCGGTGCGGTTCGTCGGCCCAGGCCTTGCTGAGCTCGATGAGATAGGCGGCGTGGTGTTCGCTCGGCACGGAGGTACGGCCGTGGCGTTGGGCGGTCCCGTTGAAGACCCAGGAGTGCACGGCCGTCATCGCGCCGCGCCGGGCGGCCTGCGCCGGGGTGAACGGCATGTCGTCCTGGTACCAGGTCGCGTCGTACTCGGCGTGCAGATGGGGCTTGCCGGGCGCCCCCTCCGCGCAGGCCGCGAGCATCCGCTCCAGCCAGGCGTCGATCTGCTCCTCCGTCGCCCGGTCGGGGTCCGGATGCGGGCCAGCCGAGAACTGGTTGACCTCGTTGCCGAGGGTCATGCCGATGAAGTTCGGCCGGTCTGCGAGGGCGGCGGCGAGCGTGCGGAGATAGGCGGCCTGGCCGTCGAGGACGTCCGGGTCGGTGAAGAGGTTGCGCCGGTGCCAGGTGCGGGTCCAGGCCGGCAGGTAGTCGAAGCTGCTCAAGTGCCCTTGCAGACCGTCCACGTTGACGTCGAGCCCGCGCTCACCGGCCGCGTCGACGAGCTCGGCCAGCTGCTCCACCGCGTTCGGGCGGATCAGTGTGCGGTTGGGCTGGAAGTACGGCCAGAGCGGGAAGACCCGGATGTGGTCGAGGCCCAGCTCGGCGATCGAGTCGAGGTCGGCGCGTACCGAGTCGAGGTCGAAGTCCAGCCAGTGGTGGAACCACCCTTGGCTGGGTGTGTAGTTGACGCCGAAGCGCACGGCAGAAGACATCGGGATCCTGGTTCTGTAGTGCGTATCTGAATGCAAGGAGACGTCAGCCCTTCACGGCGCCTTCGCCCACGCCCCGGAAGAAGTACCGCTGGAGGCAGGCGAAGAGGGCGATCAGGGGGGCCACGGCGATGACCGTGCCGGCGGCTACAAGGCGTTCGTCGTTGGCGAAGGTGCCGTGCAGATAGTTGAGGCCGATGGTGAGCGTGAACTTGGACGGGTCGCTGAGCACGATGAGCGGCCAGAGGAAGTCGTCCCAGGCGCCCATGAAGGCGAAGATCGCGACGACGGCGACGGTCCCCTTCACGGACGGCAGCGCGATCCGCAGGAACCGCTGCCAGACGTTGGCGCCGTCGACGTAGGCCGCCTCCTCGATCTCGTACGGCAGGTTGAGGAAGGCGTTGCGCATCAGCAGCACGTTCATCGCGCCGATGCAGCCCGGGAGGACCACCCCGATCAGGGTGTTGTTCAGGCCCAGCTCCCGCATGGTGGTGAACTGGGCGATGATGATGCCCTCCACCGGCACGAGCATCGCGAGGATGAAGACGAGGGTGGCCACGCGGCGGCCCCGGTAGCGCAGCCGGGCCAGCGCGTAGCCCGCGAGCGCCGAGCCGACGCAGTTCGTCACGACGTTGGCGGAGGCGACCTTCAGCGAGTTGAGGGCGTAGTCCCAGACGGGGATGGTGTCGGCGACCCGCTTGTAGTTGTGCAGGGTGGGGTGTTCGGGCAGGAAGGTCGGCGGCGAGCTGTAGATGTCCTCGGTCGGGCCCTTGAGCGAGGTGGAGAGCTGCCAGAGGAAGGGGCCGACGGTGATGGCGAGTACGGCGAGCAACAGCGTGTAGCGCAGGGCGAGTTCCCAGACGCGGATGCGGCGGCCGTGCTCGTCGGTGACGCGGGGCTCGCGAACCGCCGTCCTCTGGACGGGTCTTGTGCGCTCGATGACACTCACGCGTCCTCCTTCCGGTCGGCGCGCAGGACGAGCAGCATCAGCGCGACGGTGACGACGAAGACGACGACCGAGAGCGCGGAGGCGTAGCCGACCCGCCCGGTCAGGCCGGTGCCGGTGCGCTGGACGAGCATCACGAGGGTGGTGTCCTCGCCGGCCGGTCCACCGCTCGGGCCCGCCATCAGATAGACCTCGGAGAACACCTTGAAGGCGGCCACCGAGGACAGCGCCCCGACAAGGACCATGGTGGAGCGGACGGCGGGCACGGTGACCGTGAAGAACCGGCGTACCGCGCCCGCGCCGTCGACCGATGCGGCCTCGTGCAGCTCGCGCGGCACGTTGGCGAGCGCGGCCAGGTAAATGATCATGTAGTAGCCGAGGCCCTTCCAGACCGTGACGGCCATGGCGCTGAACAAGAGCAGCCACTGGTCGCTGAGGAAGCCGATCCGGCCGACGCCGATCGTCTCCAACAGCGAGTTGACCAGGCCGCGTTCGTCCAGCAGCCACACCCAGATGAGTCCGACCACGACGATCGACGCGACGACCGGCGTGTAGAAGGCGGACCGGAAGAAGGTGATGCCGGGGATGTTCTTCTGCACCAACAGGGCAAGCAGCAGCGGGAGTACGACGAGTGCGGGGACCACCCCGACGATGTACAGGGTGCTGTTGCGCAGGCCGGTCCAGAACATGTCGTCGTGCCACAGCTCGCGGAAGTTGGCGAAGCCCACGAAGTGGCCCGGAAGCAGGGTGCGCCGGTCGGTGAAGGCATTGGCCAGCGTGGAGCCGAACGGGTAGAGGATGAAGACGCCGGTGATCAGCAGCCCGGGGGCGGCGAACAGCCAGGGACTGGTGGGCAGTTGGCGCCGCACCCGGGAGACGGTGGAGAGGGCCATCGTGGACTACCCCTGCTGCTGGAGGAGCGTGTCGCACTGCTTGACAGCGTTGTCAAGAGCCGTCTTGGGGCTCTCCTTCCCCTGCAGGGCCTTGGCCACCTCGTTGCGCAGTGCGGTCTTCATCTGCTCACTGAACAGCACCGGCGTGTAATTCACCGCGTTTTTCAGGGACTTGGCGGCGGCGATCCGCACCCGCGTCTCGTCGGTGCCGTCCTCCTTGGTGAAGTACGGGTCGTCGAGGGAGCCCGCGGTGCTCGGGAAGATGGCGACCTTCTTCGCGAACGACATCTGCTGCTGGGCGTCCGTGACGTAGTGCGCGAAGGCCACGGCGGCGGGAGTGTGCTTGGTCTTGGAGTTGACCATCACGCCCATCACGTACATGTTGACGTGCCCGGTGCTGGTGATCTGATCGGTGATGCCGATGTTCTTGTACAGGCTGGGCGCCTGCTTCTTGAAGTTGTCGAGGTCCAGGGCGCTGCCCGGGTTCATCGCGACGGCCCCGGTGAGGAACTTCTTGCCGGACGACTCGGGGGTGGCGGTGAGCGCCTGCGGGTCGAGGGCCTTCGCGTCGTACAACTCCTTGTACTTGGTGAGGAGTTCGATGCCCTTCGCGTCGTTGAAGGCGAAGGCGGTGCCGGCCTTGTTCATGAGCTCGACGCCGTAGCGGCCGAAGTCCTCGACGGTGGGGACGTTGGCGAGGGTGGCGACCTTTCCGTCGGTCTTCTTCGCCAACTGGAGGGCCTGGGCGAAGAGTTCGTCGTACGTCTTCGGCGGCTGGTCGGCGTTGAGTCCGGCCTGTTCGAACAGGGACTTGTTGTAGAAGAGGGGGCCCGTGTTGAGGTACCAGGGGAAGGCGTAGGTCCCGGTCATGCCCGGTATCTGGTGGCTGGCCCAAGCGCCGGGCAGGTACTCGCTCTTGTACTTCGAGGCCGCCTTGTCGAGGTCCATCGCGAGGCCCGCCTTGGCGAGCGGGGCGACCAGGTCCGGGGAGACGTTGACGACGTCGGGCAGGGTGCCGCCGGCGGCGTCGGCGCTGATCTTGTCGGCGTAGCCCTCGGCGGGCTGGTCGATCCACTTCACATGGGTGCCGGGGTACTGCTTCTCGAAGCCGGAGACCACGCCCTCGAAGTACGACTTGAAGTTGGCGCGGAGGTTCCAGGTCTGGAAGGTGATGTCGCCCTCGACCTTGCCCGAGGCGTCGGTCGAGCCGCCGTCGTCTCCTCCTGAGCCGCAGGCACTCAGCGGCATGAGGACTACGGCGGCGGCAGTGGCGGCGAAGGCTCTGCGGGAGATGCGCACGGCGAGTCGCTCCTTTGCAGTGGGGTTGGCCAATCGTGCCGGGGCAGACCTTGCACGCTGTTCGCGGGGCGCGTCAATGGATTCCGCCCAGCTAAATTCATTAGTTGGCCGGATCCGGACAACATCCCAGCTCAGAGAGGCGTGTTGGCCCTATTGCGGTGGATCACTAATGCGCTTTAGGGTGTGCTGGCTCAAGCGCATTAGTGCGCGGCGCCGACGGAATGGAGAGCAGGCTTGTCAGGCAAGCGGTCGCCCGCGCGTCGGCCGACGATGAAGGACATCGCGCAGCGCGCCGGTGTGTCCGAGAGCGCGGTCTCCTTCGCGCTCAACGGCCGGCCCGGAGTCTCCGAGATCACCCGCGACCGGGTGCGCCGGGTCGCGGAACAGCTCGGCTGGCGGCCCAGCACGGCCGCGCGAGCGCTCTCCGGGGAGGGCGCGGCGACGGTCGGTTTCGTGCTGGCCCGGCCCGCGGACACCCTCGGCGTCGACTCGTTCTTCCTCCAACTCGTCTCGGGCATCCAGGAGATACTGGCCGAGCGTCATCTCGGCCTGCTCTTCCAGATGGCCGAGGACGTCGACGACGAATGCGCGGTGTACCGGCGCTGGTGGGCCGAACACCGGGTGGACGGCGTCCTGGTGGCCGACCCGCGCACCGCCGATCCACGCCCCGACCTCCTCGACGAACTGGGCCTGCCCGCCGTGGTGATCGGCGGCGCGCCGGACGAACGACATCCCGGACTGTCGACGGTGTGGGCCGACGACGCGGGCGCGATGGCTTCGGTGGTCGACGAGTTGTACGCGCGCGGCCACCGCCGGATCGCCCACATCGCCGGACTGCCGGGCCTCGCGCACACCGAGCGCCGGATCCG
>NZ_JAWOAI010000345.1:0-10837 GCF_033194735.1 Streptomyces sp. W16 | reverse complement strand
GACCCGAGGCGGCCCTGGAGCCCCAAGTCCCTTCGCAGGGCGTCGCGTTGTTCTCCCGCCTGCCGGTCCGAGAGTGGCGGGCCCTACGGCTCGCTCCGGGCCCGCTGGCCGTGCCGCTGAAGGTGGCCGGGCGGGCCGCTCCGGTGCTGGCCCGCGATCAGCCCAGGGCCGCCCTGGCCGCCGTACTGGAAGGACCGTGCGGCCCGTTCACCGCGGTGGCCGTCCATCTCTCGTTCGTGCCGGGCTGGAACGTCGGCCAGTTGCTCACCGTCCGCCGCTGGATTGCCGATCTGCCCCAACCTCAGCTGTTGCTGGGCGACTTCAACCTGATCGGCGCGCTGCCCCGGGTCGCCCTCAACGCGACCGCGCGCCCGAGCTGGCGGGGTCCGGCCGGGCAGGCGACCTACCCCTCGCACCGTCCGCGCGTCCAGTTGGACCACATCCTGGCGACGGGGCTCGACGCGGACGCCATGGGGACGGCACACACACCGAGGACGGCGATCTCGGATCACCGGCCGCTGGTGGTGGAGCTGTCGCTCTGAGTCGGTTCAGTTCCAGAGGGGATAGGTCACGACGTGCGCGAACTCGTCCGGCCTCCCGGCGGTGTACGTCAGGCTGATCCGGCCGTACTGTCGTACTCCCGGATGCCGCTTCCACGTCTGCGCGTTGTCGAGGCGGACGACGACCGGATACGAGTGGAACTTGCCCGCCGCGCAATAGGGCTTGCAGTCGTTCACCCAGTTGACGCCCGTCGCCGTCGCGGAGTTGGCGTCCCAGTCGGTCCAACGCAGCGACGCCAGGCGGCTGTTGCCGTCGCCGCAGGCGAGCATGAAGTCGGCGGGGCGGACCTCGGGATGCCAGAGGCAGTCGACCAGCACGGGGACCGCGGGCTGCTGGTGGGCGACCGGTTGCGCGCGCACCGTCGCCGGGGCCGCGGACGAGGTGCCCACCGCCGGCGCGAGCAGGGCGGCGGCACAGACCGTGACGACTCCGACCATGGTGTGTTTGTACATGTCCGCTCCCGGCCGCCTGTTCGTACCCGTCGCCCCGCACCCGCACCGGCGGTGGGCCCGCCTGCCGGGACACAGTCGTCGTCCGTCTCTCGTTCGACGCTACGACCGTGTCCTGGGTTCCACCACTCGTACAGACCAACGACACGGACCGCCGGGAGTAGCGGGCTGCACGCGACCGGGGCCGGGAACACCCGGCCCCGAGCGGCTCAGGCGGGCCGTACGGCGCCCCGGATGGCGGCGGAACCGGCGTAGAAGATCGACTCCTCGCGTATCGGCGTACCGGGGCTCGGCGCGTGGATCATCAGGCCGTTGCCGGTGTAGAGGCCGACGTGGTCGATGCTGTCGTAGAAGAAGATCAGGTCGCCGGGACGGATGTCCGTGAGGGGGACGAGGGCGCCCGCTCCCGACTGTTCCTGGGCGGTGCGCGGGAGCAGGACGCCCGCTGCCTTCCAGGCGGCCTGGGTGAGGCTGGAGCAGTCGTAGGCGTCCGGTCCCGCCGCGCCCCACAGGCAGGGCCTGCCGATCTGCGCGCGGGCGAAGGCGAGTGCGGTGCTGGTCTTGCTGAGCGTGCTCGGGTCCTGCAGCGCGTCGGGTACGGCCGCGACGGGCGCCGGGCTGAAGGTCGGGGCCGCGGGGAGAATGATCTCGGGGGCCATTGTCGGAGCCGTGGGCAGGGTGAATTCCGGAGCGGCGGCCGGGGTCGCGGCGAAGGAGACCTCGGCGGCGGGCGGAGTCGGCTGCCACTCCTGCTGCGGTGGGCGCCAGCCCGGATCCGGTGTGGAGTAGGAGGTCCGCTGCTCGGTCACCATGGGCATCTGTCCGGTAGCCCAGGCCTGTTGCTCGGGGATAACGGGCATCTGGCCGGTGGCCCACGTCTGTTGCTCGGTCACGATCGGCATCTGTCCGGTGGCCCAGGCCTGTTGCTCGGGCACGACGGGCATCTGACCGGTCGACCACATCTGCTGTTCGGGGACCATGGGCATCGACCCGGTCGACCAAGTCGTCTCCGGGGTGGGCCAGCTGGTCTCCGGAGGCGGCCAGGTAGCACCGGCCGGGGCGGACTCGGTGCGTGGTGCGGCGATGTACGGGAGCAGCTCCAGGTCCGCGGTGAGCGGGTCGAAGACCGGAGCCGGGGCGGCCGCGACGGCGAATTGCTGCGGTTCCAGGGCGGGCGCGGGCGGCACTTCGATGGCGGGCACGGGCTGCAGGTCGAGGACGGTCGCCTGAGGCATCTGAACCATCTGCTGCATCTGAGGCGACTGCGGTGTGGCGATCTGAGGCATCTGGGGCGCCTGCGGCGCGGCGGGCGGCAGCGCGGCGATGGGGCCGGCGGTCAACTCTGCGACAGGTGCGGCGAGTTGAGGGGTTGCTGACTCCGGTACGCCAGCCCCCGCGGTCAGTTCGGCCACGGCGCGGCCGGGCTGCGCTTCGAGTGCTCGGCCGCCGCTCTCGGCTTCGGGGCGCCGCTCGGTTCGCTCGGGCCGGGCCGCCGGACGGGCGGGAGTCCTGCCGGGCGGCAGGATCGCCGGCACGGTCGGGCCGAGTTGGGCACGGGCCCGGTCGAACCACTGCTTGGTGACGGCGTCGAGGGCGGGGTCGGAAGGGCGCGACGCGCTGGGACGGGGCTCGACACGCTGGCGCGGACCCCCGGACATCTTGCGCGTGGCGTTGTAGTTTCCGGTGGCCGTCTCGGCCCTGTCGTAAAGGGAGTTGATCCGCCGCTGGACTTCGTCGCGGCTGGGTCGGTCGTCCACGGTGGGGCCACTGCCTCCGGTGCGCGTGCGTCGTTCTGCCGGCATGGCAGACGTGCTCCTTCCGTTTCGCGCCTACCGGGTTAGCTGTCGGGTTCGGGCGTCGATCACGGAAGGTTTGCCCTACGGCCCTTGCCCCGAGGGGCAGTTGGGCCGATTCACCCCAAGTTCGGTTGGGTCCCCGGCTCCGGCTGCCGCGAGCGACACGCCGGACTCGGCGCAAGCCGTGCGGCCCGGCGCCGATCGCCGGAGTAGGTCGTACGGCCTGAACGTCAACTTAGCCAACGTGTGTGCCTCGTGTGAAGGTTGAAGCGCGATATGTCCGATACGTATTTGTGACCTTTACCTCGCCCTGGTGTGTCGAGGGCTCAGGGGCCCGTCGGGTCGGGTGATCCATATGAGGTCGCTATGAATTTTTGAGGCGGTTGAACACATCGGGATCCGCTTCCGTATTGGGTCGGGGGATTTCCATGCCGGGACGATCCGGGCCGACCGATACGTGTAGGAGCAACTTCCTTGGCACGCAACACGCGCAGACGCCCCACAGGCGCACGACGCGCGACGATGGCAGCAGTCGCCCTGATGCTGGGCGGCGGAGGACTGGTGGCGGCGAACGTCTACGCGTCGGCGTCCGAAGGTGGTTGGGGCGGTGACTCCGCCCAACAAGGGTCCCCGGACGCGGCATCGCGAGGTGCGACGATCGACTGCCCGGACATTGGCACCCAGTTGACGACGGTGCCCGACGAGGCGAAGACCGACGTCGACAAGGAACTCGCGAATCTGGACCAGCAGATAACCGAGGCCTACCAGAAACTGCGGGACTCGACGGAGTCCATACGCCAGGACGCCTCCTTCGCGGACAACGCGATCATGAATCCGCTGAAGGAGAAGCGGGCGGCGACGATCGGACGGATCGACGACGCCATCGACCGCGTCGGGGACCGCCCGGAGGGGCTCGACGCCCTCGCCGGCTGCACCCTGATCGCACCCACGAACGAGACCGGGGACCAGGACGGCAACGGCAACGGCGACGACCAGAGCGCCAGTGCGAGCGCGAGTGCAAGCGCCAGTGGCCAGGGCGGTCAGGGCAACCAGCAGATCAGCAACGGGCCCGTCGCCTCGGACTACGCGGACATCACCTCCGTACAGCCCAACGTGAACGCTGCGCAGCAGCAGGCCGGTGCCTCGCGCGGCACGTTCGTCACCGCCTGCGGGGTGAACGAGAACGGCCTGTTCAACTCCGACAACGTGATCGTCGCGCCCGGAGTCACCAACGGCGCCCACCACTTCCACGACTACATCGGCAACCAGTCGAACAACGCCTTCGCCAGCGACCAGGACCTCGCGAACGCCGACACGAGCTGCGAGAACCCCGGCGACAAGTCCACTTACTACTGGCCCGTGTTGCGCCTGCAGAACGGCAAGCAGGAGCGGGACGCCGACAAGCCCGGCGGCGGCACCGAGGGCAACGCCGGTGAGATCGTCACGGCCAAGCAGGTCACCCTGACCTTCGAGGGCAACCCGCAGAGCAAGGTCGTCGCGATGCCGCGCCTCCTGCGCATCATCACCGGTGACGCCAAGGCCTTCGTGAACGGCCCCGCCAACGCCAACGCCTCCTGGAGCTGCACCGGGTTCGAGGACCGGCAGCTCAAGGACAAGTACCCGCTGTGCCCCTCGGGCAGCGACGTCGTGCGCACCTTCAAGTTCCAGAGCTGCTGGGACGGCCGCAACATCGACAGCGCCAACCACCGCACCCACGTGGCCTTCGAGGCCGCCGACGGCGCCTGCCCGGACGGCTTCAAGGCCATTCCGCAGCTGGTGCAGCGGATCGTCTACGACGTGGACGCGCCGAGCCTCCAGGACGGCGGCAAGACGACCCCGCTGTTCTCGGTGGACTCCTTCCCCGAGCAGCAGCACAAGCCCGTCACGGACCACGGCGACTTCATCAACGTCTTCGACGAGGGCCTGATGAACGACATGGTCACCTGCATCAACAACGGCGAGAAGTGCGGCGCCGGCACGGACAACGACCCCGGAGGCTCGGGCGACGGCTCCGGCTCCGGCTCCGGTGACGGCTCCGGTTCGGGTGGCGGCTCCGGGTCCGGTGGGGGTTCCGGTGAGCCGCAGGAGTCCCCGTCGGCCACCGACACCGCTACGGCGGCGCCCACGGCCACCGCGTCCGACGAGCCCTCCGGGAACGGCGGCGACGAGGGGAATGGCGGCAACGGCGGCAACGCCGGGAATGGTGACAACGGCGGGAACGGCGACAACGGTGGCCAGGCCACCGCGGATCCCGCGACCAGCGCCCCGGACACCGAGACCAGTGCCCCCGAGCCCACCGACACCCAGACCACCGACCCCGGTGACCTGACGACCGCCGTCTCGGTTCCCAAGGCCGACACGAAGACCGAAGGTTCCAAGTCGACCGAGACGCAGGGGAGTTCGGACAACGGCTCCGGCGGTGAGGTCGGCAGCGCCGCGACGACACCGCCCGCTTCGTCCTCGGGCGGGGAGAGCTACGCCGCCGTAGGCCCGAATCAGCCGCAGGCGCAGGGCGGGCTGGCGGAGACCGGCGCGAATCTGTGGCCCGCGGTGGCCGGAGCGTTGCTGCTCGTCGCCGGGTTCGTGGTGCTGTACCGAGGTAAGCGCAGTACACGCTGACACAACGCACGTCTGTGACAACGACGGCCCGGCCGCCCCGACTTGGGGGTGGCCGGGCCGTCACATGTTCGGCGCGCCGGGGCGGAAGGCCTTAGACAGCCGGTGCCGGATACGTCGGGTACTCGACCCCGGAGACGTGCTGGACGACCCGGACGACCTGGCAGGAGTAGCCGAACTCGTTGTCGTACCAGAGGTAGAGGATCGCGTTGTCGCCGTCGACCTTGGTGGCGCCCGCGTCGATGATCGAGGCGTGGCGTGAGCCCATGAAGTCGCTCGACACCGCGTCGGGGGCGGTGGTGAAGTCGATCTGCCGTTTGAGCGGCGAGGTCAGCGAGACATCGCGGAGGTGGTCCAGGACCTCGGCGCGGGTGGTCTCGCGGCCGAGCCGCAGGCTGAGGATGGCGATCGACACGTCCGGCACCGGGACGCGGATCGAGCTGCCGGTGATCGGCGCCTTGAGGTCGGGCAGCGCCTTGGCGACGGCGGACGCGGCACCGGTCTCGGTGATCACCATGTTCAGCGGCGCCGAACGGCCGCGACGGTCCGCCTTGTGGTAATTGTCCAGCAGGTTCTGGTCGTTGGTGAACGAGTGGACCGTCTCCACATGGCCGCGCAGCACACCGTACTCGTCGGCCATCGCCTTCAGCGGCGGGACGATCGCGTTGGTGGTGCAGGACGCGCAGGACAGGATCTGTTCGTCCGGCTTGATCGTGTCGTGGTTGACGCCGTGCACGATGTTGGGGACGTCGCCCTTGCCGGGCGCGGTCAGGACGACCTTGTCGATCCCGGGCCGCAGATGCTGCGAAAGGCCTTCCCGGTCACGCCACTTGCCCGTGTTGTCGATGAGGATGGCGTCCTTGATGCCGTACGCCGTGTAGTCGACCTCGGACGGGTCCCCGGCGTAGATCACCTTGATCTCGTTGCCGTTGGCGATGATCGTGTTGCTCGCCTCGTCGACGGTGATCGTGCCCTGGAACTGGCCGTGGATCGAGTCGCGGCGCAGCAGCGAGGCGCGCTTGACGATGTCCTGGTCCCCGCCCTGGCGTACGACGATGGCGCGCAGCCGCAGACCGTTGCCCGAGCCGGCCTTCTCGATGAGCAGGCGGGCGACCAGGCGGCCGATGCGGCCGAAGCCGTACAGCACGACATCGCGGCCCTCGCGGCACGCGATCTTGTTGGCGCCGGTGGCACCGGCGACGGCCTCGGCGGTGAACTCCTCGGCGGACAGGCCGCGTTCGTCGGTGCGGTGGGTGGCGGCGAGCATGCCGATGTCGATCTGGGAAGGGCCCAGGTCGAGCGTGGTGAGCGCGCGCAGGTACGGCAGGGTCTCGGTGACCGAGAGTTCCTCGCCGTCGATCTGGCGGGCGAACCGGTGGGTCTTGAGGATGCTGACCACCGACTTGTTGACCAGGGAACGGCTGTGCAGCAGGACCGTGACGTCCCGCTCGCGGTGCAGCTTCCCGATCATCGGGATCATCGACTCCGCGATCTCCTCACGGTTCTTCCAGTTGGTGAACGAGTCCTCGTTGACAGGCACAGGTTTCTCTTTCGAGCTAGGCGGCGCTCATATGCTAACCCGCTGTTCATCTGCTCGTTCAGTGGGGTGCCGCCCAGCCCGTGAACGCCGTGAGGGCCCCGCCGACGCGCGTCGGCAGGGCCCTCACGGTTGTACTGGTGTCGCTGCTACACGTCCTGGGTCGCGCCGCTGCCCAGCAGCGCCGAGGCGTTCTCCATCGGCGTGAGGACGTGTACGGGCACGGCCTCGGGCAGGCCGTGGCAGGTGAAGCCGAGCCGGGTCATGGCCCGGATGACCTCGCCGCTGTTGAAGTCGCGCGGGTCCTGCCGGGTGATGACCTGGCCCACCTGCTTGACGGGGTAGCGGCGCCGCCCGATGGTCACGGACTCACCCGTGACCAGCTCGGGCTTGATGCCCTTCATCGTCTCCAGGACTCCCAGCTTGGTGAGATCGAAGGGATACCGGGCGATGACACAACGCATGTTGCCTCACAGAGAGAAGGAGAAGCCGTCCGAACAGGCCCCCGAGGAGGCCGAGTTGATCCCTAGGCCGCAGGGCCGAAGGAAGAGCGTCGCTGGCCCCTGCTGCTGCCACCGGCACCGCCACTGCCGCCGTTGCCGCGGCGAGCCGAGCCGCCGCCGGTCCGGCCCTCGGTGGAGGGACGGCCACGACGACCGCGCGACGACGAGGAGGAGGGGCTGCGGCGGCTGCGCTCGCGCTGCTCCACGACCGGAGCGGTGATGACGACCGGGACGCCGGAGGGAGCCTGGGCGCCCGTGATCCGGGTCAGCTCCTCCTCGCCCGACCGCACCGAGGTCACCTCGGCGGTGACGCCGGCCATGGTCATCAGGCGGGTGAAGTCACGGCGCTGGTCGGGGGTGACCAGGGTCACGACACTGCCGGACTCGCCCGCACGGGCCGTACGGCCGCCGCGGTGCAGATAGTCCTTGGGGTCGGTGGGCGGGTCGACGTTGACTACCAGGTCGAGGTTGTCGACGTGGATGCCGCGCGCCGCGACGTTGGTCGCCACCAGCGCCGTCACATGCCCGTCCTTGAACTGGGCGAGGGTGCGGGTGCGCTGCGGCTGGGACTTGCCGCCGTGCAGCCCGGCCGCGCGGACGCCGTTGTTCAGCAGGTGCTTGACCAGCCGGTCCACGGCGTGCTTGGTGTCCAGGAACATGATGACCCGGCCGTCGCGCGCCGCGATCTCGGTGGTCGCCCGCTGCTTGTCCGTGCCGTGGACGTGCAGGACGTGGTGCTCCATCGTCGTGACCGCGCCCGCGGAGGGGTCGACGGAGTGGACGACGGGGTCGGTCAGGTAGCGGCGGACCAGGAGGTCCACGTTGCGGTCCAGGGTGGCCGAGAACAGCATCCGCTGGCCGCCCGGCTGCACCTGGTCGAGCAGGCCGGTGACCTGGGGCATGAAGCCCATGTCGGCCATCTGGTCGGCCTCGTCGAGGACGGTGATGGTGACGTTGTCCAGTCGGCAGTCGCCGCGGTCGATCAGGTCCTTGAGCCGTCCCGGCGTCGCGACCACGACCTCCGCGCCACCGCGCAGCGCCCCGGCCTGGCGGCCGATCGACATACCGCCGACGACGGTGGTCATCCGCACACTGACGGCACGGGCGTACGGGGTGAGCGCGTCGGTGACCTGCTGGGCCAGCTCGCGGGTCGGGACGAGGACGAGTGCGAGGGGCTGACGCGGCTCGGCCCGGCGGCCCGCCGTACGGGCCAGCATCGCGAGGCCGAAGGCGAGGGTCTTGCCGGAGCCGGTACGGCCGCGGCCGAGTACGTCGCGGCCGGCAAGGGAGTTGGGGAGGGTCGTCGCCTGGATCGGGAACGGGACGGTGACGCCCTCGTGTCCGAGCGCGGCCAACAGCTTGGCGGGCATGTCGAGTTCGGCGAACGACTCCACGGCGGGAAGGCCGGGGGTCACCGTCTTCGGCAGCGCGAACTCGCCCTGCAGCGCGGCCGGTCGGCCGCCGCCGCCCTTGGAGCGGCGCGGAGCGCTGGAGCGATTGCCGGACGGAGCTGCCGAGCGGTAGCCGCCGCTCTTTCCGGATTCCGGATTTCCATTGCGCTTTCGCGCGAAGCGATCATTTGTACGTGCGCGGTTCAATGTGGAACCTTCCTTGATATGGCACGTATCAAGGAATTCCCGCGGTGAATGAACGGCGCAGAGAATCGCAAGAACGAGCCGGTGGCTTCGGCGGAATAGCGCCGAAAGCATGGGAAATGCAGCGAGCTGGGGCCCGCACCCCAAGGTGCGGGCCCCAGCTGCGAAGTTAACGTCGGTGTTACGCAGGAACGATGTTCTCGGCCGTCGGGCCCTTCTGGCCCTGCGCGATGTCGAAGGTCACCTTCTGACCCTCCTGCAGCTCGCGGAAGCCCTGGGCGGCGATGTTCGAGTAGTGGGCGAAGACGTCAGCGCCGCCACCGTCCTGCTCGATGAAGCCGAAACCCTTTTCCGCGTTGAACCACTTCACGGTGCCACTGGCCATTTTGTTCTCCTTCGGGGCGGTCAGCGGAGTCCGCACTGTGCGGGCTCCGTGTCGCCGTGATGATCACCCCGCCGGAAGAAAAACCGGACACACAAAAAAATGCTCCACCGCCTCGGAGGGCGGTGCGGGCATCTGAAGGGTTTGGCAACCACAACTGCAACTGAGATCAATAGTAGCACGGCGCGATCGTGCGTGTGCGGCCGTGAATTCCGTTTCTCATGCCGCGAACATAGATATTCGATCTCCCGCCGGGCTATGCGAGGCCGTCGATCCAGTCGCGGACGGCCTTGGCCGTGGTCGGCGCGTCCTCTTCGAGCACGCTGAGATGAGTGCCGGGGGCATCCGTCGTGTCCTGGACGCCGGGCCAGGACGACCGCCACTGCGGCGGCATGTCCGCCAGTGGTGCACAGGCCCGGACCAACAGGCTTGGCACCTTGGTGAGTTCGGGCTGCCAGCCACGGAACATCCGCGTGTACGCGCCCAGCGACAGCAGCGTCAGATCATCCACCAGGGTGTCGAACCTCTCACCGGCGGCCAGCGGGATCCGGGCGGGCAGGGACAGCAGCCACGGCTCGGCCTCCCGGTCCGGGGTGATGTGGTACGAGTCGATCAGCACGAGTCCGGCCGGGGGAGCGCCGAGGCCTGTCAGGTGCGTGGTGAGCGCGTGGGCGGCCGATCCGCCCATGGAATGGCCGACCACTACATAGGGGCGATCGCCGAGCTGGTGCCGCACGGTCGTGGCGTGCGACGCGGTCAGTGTCTCCAGGTTCCGCGGCACCGCGTCTCCGTGGTCGATCCCGGAGTGCCGCAGCTCGAACACGTCCCGTTCGCCCTCGAAGCAGGAAGCGAGCCCGGTGTACCAGGGGCGGCCCAGGTTGGAGGCGAAGCCGGGAACACAGACCAGGGCCGGCCCCCGGGTGCCCGCGGCCAGCCGCAGCGGGGGCAGCGTGTGCCGGGCGGCCTCCTCGGGGCCGAAGGCAGTCACGCCGATGGACGCGGTCACCAGCAGGTGCATGGCCGATACGACGTCACCCGTCTCGCACACCTGCCGGTACAGGGCCGGCAGCGACTGCCCGGCTCCGCGTCCGCGTCCACCGGCCCGCGCGGGTGCCGGAACGTTCGCGGCGGCGGGCTCGTCGGGCAGCGTGCCGCGCAGCTCGCCGTACAGGTGCTCGGCGAGCTGTTCGGTGTCCGGCCAGTCGTAGGCCACGGTGACTGCTAGGGGTGTCCCGGTCAGCTGGCTCAGCCGGTTGCAGAGCATGACCCGCATCAGGGAGTCGAGGCCCAGTTCCGCGAAGTCCCGGTCCACGGCGTCGACTTCCGTGTGTCCGAGCACGGCGGCGACCTCGGTACGGACGAGTGACCGCAGGGCGGGCAACCGCTCGAGATCGGAAG
>NZ_JAWOAI010000344.1:0-10841 GCF_033194735.1 Streptomyces sp. W16 | reverse complement strand
CCTGGCCGAGCCGGTTGCCGGTGAGCCGTAGCGCGAGGGCGGTGGAGCGGGCGCCGTCGGGGGCGGCCTGGACGACGGTCGTCATGGAGAGGGGCTGGCCGACGCCGAGACAGAAGCCGAGGACGGCGAGCATCAGGCCGATGGCCCAGACCGGTACCGGCAGGGCGATGCCCGCGCACAGGACGCCCGCGAGGAGGCAGGTCGCGGTCAACAGGGCGGCCCTGCCGAGCAGTCGGAGGAGCGGGGTGAGGACCAGGCGGCAGGCGATGGTGGCCGCCGCGCGGATGCTGAGCAGCACACCGATCACCGAGGGCGCGATGCCCCGGTGTTCGCCGACCACCGGAAGGTAGGCGGTCAGGATGTCGGTCGCGGACAGCACGGAGAGGCTGACGAAGATGCCCGCGGGCACGCCCCGGGCGCCCAGGATGCTCCGCATGGGCACGCGATCGCCTTGTTCCGTACGGGACTTGACGGCCGTACGGTCCTCGATGCGCCACAGGGACGTGAACGACACGGCGGCACCCGCGCCCGCGACGAGCAGGGCGAGGGCGCTGGTGCCGGCCATGTCGGAGCCGCCGATCAGGGCGCCCGCGGCGATGGGGCCGACGAGCTGGCCGAGGGAGGCGCCGATGGTGAAGTGGCCGAAGTTGCGGTCCTGTTCGTGCGGGGCGGACTGGCGGGCGACCAGTGACTGGGCGCCGATGACGAAGCAGAGGTGCCCCAGGCCCATCACTCCGCTCCACATGGCCATCGCCCAGAGGGAGTTGGCCAGTCCGCTGAGCGCGCAGCCGCCGGAGATCAGGACCACGCCGACGGGCAGCAGGGGTGCGCAGCGGCCGTGGTCGGTGCGGCGGCCGAGCGGTACGGCGGCGAACAGCGGGAGCAGCGCGTACACGCCCGCGATGACACCGATCGCCCGCTCGTCCGCGCCGAGCGCGAGGGCCCGGTAGGACACCGCGGGGCGGGCCATCGACACCGCCGCCTGCGCGAAGCTGAAGGCGATGACGAGGCGGAGCAGCCAGCCGCGGTTCCTGCCGGGCGCCATGGTGAAGTCCCCTGTCACGTGGGTCAGATGATGCCGAACAGGATTCCTGCCCCGAGGACGACGAGCGATGTCAGGGCGGCCCACTTGACGACGAACCTGGTGTGGTCGCCGAACTCGACCTTGGCCATGCCGACCAGGACGTACACGGCGGGCACCAGCGGACTCGACATGTGCAGGGGCTGGCCGACCAGGGAGGCGCGGGCGATCTCCAGAGAGGAGACGCCGTGCGCCTGGCCGGCCTCGGCGAGCACGGGGAGGATGCCGAAGTAGAAGCCGTCGTTCGACATGAAGTACGTGAGCGGGATGCTGAGTACGCCGGTGACGAAGGCCATGTGCGGGCCCATGCCGTCGGGGATGTTGTCGACCAGCCAGGTGGCCATGTGGTCGACCATGCCGGTGCCCTGGAGGACGCCGGTGAAGACGGCGGCGGCGAAGACCATGCCGGAGACGTTGAGGACGTTCTCCGCGTGGGCGCCGAGGCGGGCCTTCTGGTCGGGCATGTGGGGGAAGTTGACGGTCAGGGCGAGGGCGGCGCCGAGCAGGAAGAGGACCGGGATCGGCAGCCATTCCATGATCATGGCGGTGAGCAGGGTGACCGTGAGCAGCGCGTTGAACCAGTAGAGCTTGGGGCGCAGGGTCGGGCGGTTGGGGTCGAGGCCCCGGAAGCCGTCGTCCTCGTCGGGCAGTTCGGCATCCGCGTCCGTGCCGGAGCCCGAACCGCCGGTGGTCTTACGGTCGTTGCCGACGCCCGAAGCGCCGTTGCCCTTGCCCGTGCCGGCGCCCACGAGGACCGTCTCCGACTCGGCGGGCTCCTCCACGAGCACCTCGTCCAGCGTCAGCACACCGAGCCGCTTGCGCTCGCGGCGACCGAGGACGTACGCGAGGACGAGGACGCCCAGCAGGCCCACGGCGAGCGCGGGGATCATCGGGACGAAGATGTCGCTGGCGTTGAGCTTGAGGGCGGTCGCGGCGCGGGCGGTCGGGCCGCCCCAAGGGAGCGTATTCATCACGCCGTTGGCCATCGCGGCGACACCGGTCATCACGACCAGGCTCATCTTCAGGCGTTTGTACAGCGGGTACATCGCCGAGACGGTGATCATGAAGGTGGTCGAGCCGTCGCCGTCCAGGGAGACGATCGCGGCGAGGACCGCCGTGCCGACGACGATGCGCAGGGGGTCGGCCTTGCAGAACTTGAGGATCCCCCGGACGATCGGGTCGAAGAGACCGACGTCGATCATCACACCGAAGTAGACGATCGCGAACATGAGCATCGCCGCGGTGGGCGCGAGGCTGGTGACGCCGTCGATGACGTAGTCGCCGAGCTTGCCGCCCTTTCCGACGAAGAAGCAGAACAGCGCCGGTATCAGGACGAGTGCCGCGATCGGCGACATCTTCTTCAGCATGATCAGGACCAGGAAGGTCGCGATCATGGTGAAGCCGAGGATGGTCAGCATGAGTGGAACACCTAACGTTCGCCTTTGAACTCCCACCAGGGGCGGCGGTCCGACGACGTTAGGTCGCGCAAAGCGGCGTTAACAAGATGTTGACGCGCGAGCAATAAGCGCAAAACTCCAGGTCACAGCGGTGCGGTCAGAGCGGCGACCTCCACGGGCACTCCGTTGAGCACCGCGTTGCCCGACAGCGGGTCGAGCAGACTGCCGTCGAGCAGCTGGTTCACGTTGACGCCGGGGTCGGTGGCGGCGTGGCTGAGCCGGGTGCCGGGACGGTCGTGTCCCCAGCCGTGCGGAAGGCTCACCACGCCCCGGCGCAGGGCGTCCGTGATCTCGGCGGGGGCGGTCACCTCGCCCCCAGCGCCCTTCACCCGGACCGGCGCTCCGTCGGTCACGCCGAGGCGCTCGGCGTCCTCGGGGTGGATGTGCAGGGTGCAGCGGTTGGTGCCGCCGGTGAGGGCGGGCACGTTGTGCATCCAGCTGTTGTTGGAGCGGAGGTGGCGGCGGCCGACGAGGACGAGTCCGTCCGCGCGCTCGCTCATGGCCTGCCGGAGCCTGGGCAGGTCGTGGGCGATCGGCTGCGGCAGCAGTTCGACCTTGCCGCTCCGGGTCTTCAGCGGCTGCGGAAGGCGGGAGGAGAGCGGGCCCAGGTCGATGCCGTGCGGATGCGCGAGCAGCTGCTGGAGGGTCAGCCCGTCGGGTCGTACGCCGAAGCCGTCGCCGTAGGGGCCCAGGCGCAGCATCATGTCCAGCCGACGCTCGGGGCCGGTGACGCCGGTGAGGCGGGCGGCGATCTCGTGCGGATCGTGGCCGTGGACGGGCGAGTTGGGGTCCTGGACGGCCTTGCCGAGGGTCTGGTCGATGACCATCGTGTCGACGGCGGCCGGGTCGGCGCCGTGCATGCCGGTCGCGGCGAGGATCAGCCGGGCCAGGATCTCGGTCTCGGCCATCCGGCCGGACTCCAGCGGGATCGCCGGGCGAGAGTAGCGGACCTGGTTGCGGACGGCGAGGGTGTTGAACGCGAAGTCGTGGTGCGGGCTTTGGGACGGCGGGGGCGGCGGAAGTACCACGTCGGCGTGGCGCGCGGTCTCGTTGAGGTACGGGTCGACGCTGACCATGAAGTCCAGTGAGTCGAGGGCCTTGTCGAGGCGGGCGCCGTCCGGTGCGGAGAGCACGGGGTTGGCGGCGACAGCGATCAGCGCGCGGATCGGTTCGCCCTCGACGGTCGCGGTGTCGATCTCCTCGGCGAGCGCGGAGAGCGGCAACTCACCTTTGGCTTCCGGGTATTGGCTCACCCGGGAGTGCCAGCGCCCGAGCGCGAAGCCGCGCCCCGGTCCGGCGGGCCGGGGTGTCCGGTCGGTGGCGGCCTGCGGGAAGAGGGCGCCGCCGGGCCGGTCGAGGTTGCCGGTGAGGATGTTGAGGACGTCGACGAGCCAGCTGGCGAGGGTGCCGTGCGGGACGGTGCAGCTGCCGATACGGCCGTAGACGGCGGCAGTTGGCGCGGCGGCGAGTTCACGGGCGAGGGCGCGGATCTCGGCGGCGTCCACGTCACACGCTTCCGCCACGGCCTCCGGGGTGAACTCCCGTACCTGCTCGCTGACTTCCTCGACGCCCTGCACATGCGGGGCCAACTCCCCCAGGTCCACGAGGTGTTCGTCGAAGAGGACGTGGGTCATCGCCGCGAGCAGCAGGGCGTCGGTGCCGGGGCGGACCGCGATGTGCCGGTCGGCGAGCTTGGCGGTGCGGGTGCGGCGCGGGTCGATGACGGTGAGGGTGCCGCCGCGGGCCTTGAGCGCCTTGAGCTTGCCGGGGAAGTCGGGGGCGGTGCACAGACTCCCGTTGGACTCAAGGGGGTTGGCGCCGATGAGGAGCAGGTGGTCGGTGTGGTCGAGGTCGGGGACCGGGATCGCGTTGGCGTCGCCGTAGAGCAGGCCGCAGGAGACGTGTTTGGGCATCTGGTCGACCGTGGAGGCGGTGAAGACGCTGCGGGTGCCGAGGGCGCCGAGCAGGACCTGCGGGTAGAGGGCGCCCGCCATGGTGTGCACGTTGGGGTTGCCGAGGACGATGCCGACGGCGTCGGGGCCGTAGCGCTCGACGACCGGGCGCAGGCCCGCGGCGACCGCGTCGAACGCCTCCTCCCAGGTGGCCTCGCGCAGTTCGCCGTCGCGGCGGACGAGGGGGGCGCGCAGCCGGTCGGGGTCGCCGTCGACGGCTCCGAAGGCGGCGCCCTTGGGGCAGATGAACCCCCGGCTGAACACGTCCTCGCGATCGCCTCGGGCGCCGGTCACCCGGGTGTCCTCGATGGTGAGGGTCAGCCCGCAGGTGGCTTCGCACAGGGGGCAGATACGCAGGGCGGTGCGGGACACGGGGCCTCCCAAGGGCGACGTTGCCTCTTGGCGGTGAGCATACCGACCGGTATGGACGGTGGCGAGAGGGTTCCCGGGGCGAGGTCGGAAACCCGCGGAACGCGGACGCTCGGCCGCCGGTCAGTCCAGCACCCGCGCCAGATACGCCCGCAGCATTTCCCGCGTCTCCTCGATGACCTTCTCGTCGCCCTCCGGAGCGACCCGGAAGGCGAGGTGGACGAGGGAGTCGGCGGTCTCCACCGCGATCAGGAACGTGCGGCGGAGGTCCTCGTCGGGTTCGCGCGCGAGGTAGCCGGAGAGGAGGTCGGTGAGGCGGTCGGCTACGCGGTGGTTGGGTTCCGCGTGGCCCGAGCCGACCGGGATCTGGTTGCCGAAGTCGACGAGGGAGAAGCCGGGCGCGGTGCGCTTCATGGCGATGTACTCGTCCAGGACGGCGTCCACCGCCGCCCGCCACCCTCCCCCGCCGCCGGCCTCCTTGAGGCGCTCGGTGACGCGCTCGGTGTAGCGCTCCAGGTTGCGCTGGGCGAGGGCGTCGGCCATCGCGCGCTTGTTCCCGAAGAAGCGGTACACCGAGCCGATGGGGACGCCGGCGCGGACGGCCACGGCCCGGGTGCTCAGCGCGTCGTAGCCGACCTCGTCGAGAAGGTCCGCGCAGGCGTCGAGGATCCTGGTCAGCCGTTCGGCGCTGCGCCGCTGCACGGGCGCACGACGGAGCGATGTCGTGTGGGGCACGGGCTTCATGATGCCTTTCCGCCGCGGTCAGGTGAAGCTCGCACCTCAGTACGGAACTGGGTGCGGGTAGCACTCATCCCGGCGGCGGAATGGGTGCCCGTACCACTCATCCCGGTACCCCCGCCGCGTCGGAAGAGGCTGGGGGTCGCCCCGGCGCTGCTGCCGTCGGGGGTGGCCTGGGCCGCCGACGCCGTGATGTCCGCCGTACTCTCCACCGGTTTGCCGTGCACGGCCCACACGGTGCCGTCGTCGGCGTACAGGCGGGCGGTGACGTGGTGGGTGCCGTGCGGGACCAGGTCGGCGGCGAGTCGGTACTCGGGGACGCGGAGCCGCGCGACGGTGCGGCCGTCCACCATGAGACGGACCGTGCCGCGGCCCGCGACCGCGACCGGCTTCACACCGGCGGGCGAGAAGCGGAAGTCGTGGACGGTCAGCCGGACGTCCCAGCTGTCGTCGGCGGCGTCGGGCTCCACCTCGACACCGACCTCCGGCGCGCCCTTCTTGCTCACCTCGCGGTAGTGCCGGCCCTGCTCGTCCGTGTTGTCGAGCACCTTGCCCACCGGGGACGGCGACACCCCGTCGCCCTTCCGCGCCCGGGCATCGCCGGAACCACAGCCCGCCGATCCGGCCAGCAGCAGGGCACAGACCGCGAGCGCGGTGAGAAGTGCGCGCGACCACGACATGCCGGGGAGACTAGAACACCGGTCTGACAGCCGGATCCCCCTTGAGGCTGGTTCTTGGCCTCCGGAAGTCGGATTTTCCCTGAGCCCTTCGTCGCCCCCTTGCGCCCGTGAAACCGCAATCCTACGGTGATGCATAGGAATCAGATGGCCCGGATGCCGAGGAGCAGAGATGAGCGATGGGGGTACCTCCCGCGCGAGCAGGTTCGAGCGTGGGGGAGTCCGCAAGACCGCCGAGGGGCTGACCCACCTCACCGGTTTCGGCAATGAACACAGCTCGGAGGCGGTGCCGGGCGCCCTGCCCGAGGGCCGCAACGCCCCGCAGCGCGCACCGCTCGGCCTCTACGCCGAGCAGCTCAGCGGTACGGCGTTCACCGAGCCGAGGGCGCACAACCGCCGCTCGTGGCTGTACCGCGTCCGCCCCTCGGCCGCGCACCCGCCCTTCACCCGCACCGACAACGGCGGGATCCGTACGGCACCCTTCACGGAGTCGGTGCCCGATCCGAACCGGCTGCGCTGGAACCCGCTGCCCGCGCCCGCACCCGGCACCGACTTCCTGGCCGGCCTGTGGACCCTGGGCGGCAACGGCGACGCGACCCAGCGCACCGGCATGGCCGTGCACCTGTACCACGCCGACGCCTCCATGGACCGTGTCTTCAGCGACGCGGACGGCGAGCTGCTGATCGTCCCGGAGCGCGGCGGGCTCTTGCTGCGCACGGAGTTCGGGCTCCTCCATGTGGAGCCGGGATATGTGGCGTTGATCCCCCGTGGGGTGCGCTTCCGTGTGGAACTGCTGGATGCTTCAGCCCGCGGATATGTGTGCGAGAACTATGGGGCACCCTTCCAGCTCCCCGACCTCGGCCCGATCGGCGCCAACGGACTCGCCAACGCCCGGGACTTCAGGGCCCCGGTCGCCGCGTACGAGGACGTCGAGAGCCCGGTCGAGGTGGTGAACAAGTTCTGCGGCAACCTCTGGACCGCGACCTACGACCACTCCCCGCTCGATGTCGTCGCCTGGCACGGCAACCATGTGCCGTACGCCTATGACCTGCGCCGCTTCAATGTGCTCGGCTCCATCTCCTACGACCACCCCGACCCGTCGATCTTCACGGTCCTGACGTCCCCGTCGGACACCCCGGGCCTGGCCGGTGTCGACTTCGTGGTCTTCGCACCGCGCTGGCTGGTGGGCGAGGACACCTTCCGGCCGCCGTACTTCCACCGGAACGTGATGAGCGAGTACATGGGGCTCATCGAGGGCGCCTACGACGCGAAGGCCGAGGGCTTCGTGCCCGGGGGCGGCTCGCTGCACAACATGATGTCGGCGCACGGACCGGACCGTGAGACCTTCGACCGCGCCGGCGCCGCCGAACTGCGCCCGCAGAAGATCGACGACGGCCTGGCCTTCATGTTCGAGACCCGCTGGCCGGTGACGGCGACGGCCCAGGCGGCGACCGCCGATCACCTCCAGCAGGGCTACGACGACGTATGGCGGGGCCTGCAACGTCACTTCGACCCCTTGCACTGAAGATTCCCTACCGGTACGGATGGCCCCGTGACCTCCTTCGCCCCGGACTCGATCGTCCTGAACCGCAAGCTGCCGCTCTGGTACCAGGTGTCGCAGTCGCTGCGCGCCTCGATACTCGGCCGCTCGCCCCAGGACCCGCTGCGGCTGCCCACGGAGGAGCAACTCGCGGGGCACTACGGCGTCAGCGTGCTCACCATGCGGCAGGCGCTGAAGGAGCTGGAGGACGAAGGGCTGATCACCCGGCACCGCCGTCGCGGCACGTTCATCGAGCCGGACGTCCGACGGGCCACTCCGGTACGGCTGTTGGGCTCCGTGGACGCGATCGTGGCCCAGCAGTCCGGCATGACCACCGAGCTCCTGGACCATGGTGCGGTGAAGGTGCCGCCCGAACTGGCCGAGCACTTCCCGGACGTGACCGAGTTGGCGGCGTATCACCGCCTCCGCGGCGACGAGAAGACCGGCGAGCCGACGAACCACGCCCGCAACCACATCCGCCCCGAACTGGCCGCCCGCCTCGACCCGGACGACCTGATCCGCTGGCCGATGACCAAGGTGCTCCGGGACATCGTCGGCGCGGACATCAGCCGCATCACGGACACCGTGGAGGCCCGCCTCGCCGACCCGGAGACCGCCCGCCTCCTCCAAGTCCCGCTCCTCAGCCCGATCCTGCACTACACGGGCATCACCTACGACACCCGGGGCAGGGTCCTGGACGTGGCGGTCATCCACTACCGGGGAGACCGTTTCTCCTTCTCGGTCACGCTCGACGCCGCGAACTGAGGTCGTCGTACGATGCCGAGCGTGACGCACGACGACGCTCCGTTGCTCGCGGACCTCATGCCGTGGTCCGTCGCACCGATCCGGCTCGGCCGGGGGTGGCCGACGGCCCCCGACGCGGCAACCCTGAAAGCCCGCTGGGACGCCCTGGTGAAGGCCGAAGTCCCGGACCGGGAAACCCTGTTCGAGCCGACGCGCTCCCGCACCCTCCACTCGGCGGTGACCCAACTCCCGGGCCAGTCCAGCGGCACGGAGAAACTGGTCCGCGCCACGGGCCCCTGCCCGGAGCCGGTCCGCGTCCTGCACGCCCCCTTCGACGAGCAGTGGCTGATCCCCGACCACCGTCTGATCGACGTGGCCCGGCCGGAGTTGTGGCGGGTGGCGGACGAGCACCAGGTCTTCGTGGTGGACACTCCGGGCGTCCCCGGCACCTCCGGCCCGCTTCTGCTCGCGTCCACGATCCTCCCCCTGGTCCGCCCCGGCCGCGTCCGGCCGCTCTACCGCCGCCCCCACGCCGAGGAACCGAACCTGGCGCCGGGCCTGTTGGACCACCTCGCCACCCACCTCGGCCACTCCCCCGCCCCCGTGGACGTCCTCGCCTGGGCGGTGGCGACGGCCCGCCCCGGACCGGCCGTACCCCTGACACGGGACCCCGAACTCTGGGCTCGCGGCGTCGAGTTGGGCCACCGCATCCTCTGGCTGATGCACCGCAACGGCGACCGCCCCAAACTCCCCGGCGGCCGACGCCCGTACGTCCGCGCCCCGTTGCCGCCCCTTCCCCTCACCCTCCACTACGACCGTGACGAGGAGACCCTCCACCTCGACGAGGGCCGCATCTCCCCGGTACCGCCCGAATCCTGGGACTTCGAGGTGAGCGGGGTACGCGTCCTGGAGGAGTGGTTCACGTCCCGGACGACGGAGTCCGCCACCCCGGGCACGCTGGCCGCGATCCGCCCGACGACATGGCAGCAGACGTGGACGTCGGAACTGCTGGAGCTGATCACCGTGTTGGCGTTGCTGGCCGAACTGCGGCCACGGCAGGAGGAGTTGGAGGTGACGGATCAGATCACGGCGACTGAGCTACGCAAGGCGGGCGTGCTACCGGTGCCGGAGTCAGCACGCGGCCCTGCATCGGTTTTGGACCACCACGAAGAGGGCCCAGAGGGCCAATTCACGCTCATCTGACCCACCTGAAGGGGCGCGGGGAACTGCGCGACCAGCCACAGCGAACCCGCACCCGACTACGTCCCTTCCCCCCGCGGCGCGAACGCGTCCAAGACCTTCCCAAGCGCCATGTCAAAAACCGCGTCCAGATCAATAGGCCCCGGATCCTCCATGAACGCCGCAGCCATCCGCGGATAACCCCCACCCGCGATCTGACTCCCCAAGTACGCGATCCGCACCGCGTTCTCCTGCTCCTCCGACCACGGCAACGACCGAGACCGCTCAGCAGTCGCCAACTCATTGGTCACGTACATCGTCACGACCCCATTGAGCAGCCCGACGAGCTGCAACTTGACGCCGTACGTCGCGTCGACCGTGTCGAGACAGGCCAGGCAATGCTCCAGATACCGCAGCGCGTTGGGGCTGAAGCCATACACCGGTGACATCAACCGCGGCAGCCAGGGATGCCGATGCATCAGCGTCCGCGTCTGATGGGCGACCCGGATCATGTCCGCCCGCCAGTCCCCCGACGGCTCCCACTCCTCGTGCTCGCCGCTGACCGCGTCAACCATCAGCTCGTACAGGTCCTCCTTGCGGGGGACGTAGTTGTAGAGCGACATCGTGCCGCACCCCAACTCGGCCGCGACATGGCGCATGGACACCGCGTCCAGCCCCCCGTCGTCGGCGATCCGCACCGCCGCCGCCGCGATGTCCGCACGGCTGTACGCGGGCTTGGGCCCCCGCCCCGCACGCTCGGGGCGCGCCCAGATCACTTCGGGTACGGCCGCTCGGTCCGCCATTGATCATCACCTCGACCACCATGCTAGTTACGTACACCGTACGTAGTGCGCTATGGTCGACCCATGACTACTACGTACGCTGTACTTAGTAAAGGTCTGGAGAAGCGCTTCGGCGCCGTGCACGCCGTACGCGGGCTGGACCTGGCGGTGGCCGAGGGCACGGTCTGCGGAGTCCTCGGCCCCAATGGCGCGGGCAAGACCACGGCCGTACGGCTGCTCACCACACTGCTGCGCCCCGACGCGGGCTCCGCGCGGATCGCCGGGCACGATCTGGTCCGGGAGGCTTCGGCCGTACGGCGCC